>CADEFG010000646.1 GCA_902826505.1 uncultured Acidobacteriota bacterium | reverse complement strand
AAAACCGCAGTCATTTTTATGGGATCGCGGCAAATATGATGCGCCAGATTTTGATTCAGCACGCCCGCCGTCACGCCGCCGAAAAACGCGGCAACAATCCGATCCATTTCTCGATTCACGACACGCAGATTCCGGTTGAAGAACGCGCAAGTTCGATCATCGCCCTTGGCGACGCGCTGGAAAGACTTGCCGAAATCGACCGGCAGCAAGCAAACGTCGTCGAAATGCGTTTTTTCGGCGGTTTTAACAACGAAGAAATTGCCGAGGCATTGGGCGTTTCCGTCCGAACTGTCGTCCGCGTTTGGCAGGCGGCAAAATTTTGGCTTTATCGTGAGTTGAATCAAAAATAATTTGTCGTTTTTTTCAGGTTGATTGCACATATTAAGTTCAGCGTGAAGCGTTTTCACACCCGAAGGCGTAACTTTGAACGCAATCAAAAATATGAAAGCGGACAATTGGAAGAAAATCAGTGAAATTTTGCCGGACTGTTTGGAGATGAATGTTTCCGAACGGCGAAAATATTTGGACGAATTAAATCTGAGTCCCGGACTTCGCGCGGAACTCGAAAAGTTTTTGGCGTTTGAAACCGAAGCCGAAGATTTTATGTCGGCGGCGGCAGAGAGCGTGACGAAAGATTTTTTTGAGCCGTCCGAAGCCGGAGAAAATCGGCTCGTCGGACAGCAAATCGGCATTTACAAAACGGAACGGGAACTCGGTTTCGGCGGAATGGGCGCGGTTTATCTCGCCGCGAGAAGCGACGGGAAATTTGAGCAGAAAGTCGCGATAAAAATGCTCAAGCGCGAGTTTAACGTCGAAAAGATCCGCCAAACCTTCAAGCGCGAAAAAGAGATTCTGGCAAAACTTTCGCATCCCTTGATCGCCCGCCTGCTCGATGCCGGCACGACCGACGGCGGCATCCCTTATTTGGTGATGGAATACGTCGAGGGCTTACCGATCGATAAATTTTGCGACCGCGAAAATCTTTCGTTAAAAGAGCGTCTGAAGCTTTTCAATAAAGTTTGCGAAGCGGTTTCATTCGCGCATCGAAATTTGATCATTCACCGCGATTTGAAGCCGTCAAACATTCTCGTCAACGAAAAAGGCGAGCCGAAATTGCTTGATTTCGGCATTTCAAAACTGCTCGATGCCGAAGAAACAACATCGGTCACGGCGTTTGGCGCAATGACGCCCGAATACGCTTCGCCCGAACAAATCAGAGGCGAAACCATTTCGACGGCGACCGATATTTATTCGCTCGGCGTTGTTTTATACAAAATTATGACAAACTCGAATCCATACGATTTGAAAGGCAAAACCAACGGAGAAGTTTTGAAAACGATCAACGACACCGAGCCGCTGGCGAGTTATGAAAATCAAAAGGCAAATGGCAAAAGGCAAAAGGCAAAACCGGAGATTGAAAATCCGAAATCCAAAATCCAAAATCCAAAATCGCTCAGGGGCGATCTTGATAACATTATCCTCAAAGCGCTGCGCAAAGAACCCGAACGGCGCTACGAAACGGTCGAGCAATTTGCGGCGGATATTTGGAGATTTATCGACGGTTTGCCGGTTTTGGCGCGGCGGGCGACGCTTTTTTACCGGGCAAGTAAATTTTTCAACCGGAACAAAATTTCGGTTGTCGCCGGAGCCTTGATTTTTCTGAGTTTGCTGACGGGCATTGCCGTCGCCGTCCGGCAAGCGCGAGTGGCGCGGGAACAGGCGCTGATCGCGAGTGAATCGGAAAGAAAATCCGTCATCGAAACCGAAAACGCCAAACGGGAAGAAGCAAAATCGGAAAAAATCAGTAATTTTATGATGAAATTTCTGGCTTATGCCAATCCGAATTGGTATGCCGAAGGCGCGAAATTCAAAGGCGAAACCAAAGTTATCGAGGCGATGAACGAACTGAGCGGGCAAATTGACACGGAATTTGCCGGACAACACGATATTCAGGCGGAACTGCATCACAAATTCGCGGAAGTTTACAGTTCGATTGGCAATGCCGAAAAGAACAGGTTTCATGCCGTCCGCGCACTCGAACTCCGCCGCCAATTTTACGGGACGCGCCACGAACTTGTCGCCAAAGATATGTTTTATTTTTACATTTCGCTCGGAATAGATGCGCCGCAAAATGCCGGATTGCTGGCGGAAGCGATTCAGATGATGCGCGAAACAAATCCGAACAATCTAAATTTCCCGTATATGCTCGAAGATTACGCGGCGAATTTATCGCTGCCCAAAACACGGGAAGTTCACGAGCTCTACCGAACAGCGGTGATTCCGCCGACGGATGAAAATAAATATCAAATCGCCGAAAGATATTTGCGTGAGGCGCTGCTGATTTTCCGCGTTCATTATAAAGACAATTACGCGATTTTTATGAATGAATGCGTGCTTGCTTACGCCCTCGCAAAGCAGGAAAACCGCAAGGATTTTGACGAGCATTTCGGCATTTGCAAACAGGGCGAAGAGAAATTAAAAGACACGGATTTATCAAAGGCGATGAGAAAACACGTCGAATTGGTCGAACAGGCTTTAGCCGAAAAAAAACAATCCGAATTAGTTTTTAATGATTAGAAAAGCGTTGGAAAAAATCGAAACGACGATGTTAAGGCTGAATGACTAATTACAAGCCATCTCAAAAATAAATTAGTCGGACGAAAACCGCTGCGTTTTCCTGGCGACTTGGCGGCTTGGCGGGAAACTTCTTGTTCACCCGCCAAGCCGCCAAGCCGCCAAGTAAGCGGCAAAAGTGTTTTTGAGATGGCTTCTAGAAATTACCAAAAAAAGCAGGTTGAAATGAATTGGATAATTTCGTTTCAACCTGCTTTCGTTTGAAGTTAAAGCATCTACGGAACAAACGCATTCGGGACCGAAACATCGCCCGCCGCGCCGAAGCCTTGAATCAATGTTCCGGCGGTCGATCGTTGAATAAACCACGTTGAACTGGACGGACGGAAAACAGCCGTGTCAAATTTGCCGTCGCCGTCATAGTCGCCCGGTGAAGGACTGTCGCCCGAAGCCCCGAACGGCGCCGTGTAGAATGAAAAATCTTCTGATCTGAGGATAAACCAAACGCCGGTCGAGGGACGCCAGAAAGCCGCATCGGCTTTGCCGTCGCCCGTGTAATCGCCCTGGACGGGACGATCGGCGCTCGAGCCGAATTGGAACGCCACGGTTTGCCCCGAAGAACTGCGGTTGATCCACCATTCGCCGGTTGACGGTCGGAAAATCGCGACATCGCTTCGTCCGTCGCCGTCAAAGTCTGCCGTCACGGGTTTGTCGCCCGCCGCGCCGAACTGCTGAATGATCGTCCCGCCCG
>CADEFG010000645.1 GCA_902826505.1 uncultured Acidobacteriota bacterium | reverse complement strand
TCCTTGGCTGAAACATCGAAAAATTTGGTCGGGACATCCTGCATATGGCAGGTGTTGCAGGTTTCCTTGTTGCGGACATAAAAAGGATGCGGCGATTCCTTCGAGAACGAAGATTGCTGCAGTTCGTCCGCCACCGCAAAAGCGCGTAAAAACTTGTAATCGTTTAATTCCTGCGGGACTTGCGATTTATGACAGGCGCCGCAAAATTCCGGTTTTTTCAGCAAATCGCGCATCATCGCGCGTTTATGGTCGGGAACATTATTCAAAATTTCCTGGTCGGTGGCTTCCAAAACCTTTGTCCCGTCTGCCTTTTGCATCAATGCCGGTTGTCCCATCACATAACCGCCAACGCCGCGCCCGTTGACCGACTCGATCGAATGACAGGCAATACAAGACACGCCTTCCTCGTCATACGGACGATTTTTGGTTTGCGGTTTGTCGGTCAGGACGCCCGAAAAAAGCGCCGCCGGATTATGGCAGGATTCGCAATGGCGCGTAAATGCGATGTTTCGCTGTTTGATCAGGTCTTTGACGTTTTTCTGGTAGAAAGGTTCGCGAAAACTGTTGGCGTGCGCCGACTCGCGCCACTGCGGGTGCGTGTCGGTATGGCATTTCGCACAACGCGAAGACGATATAAAATCCTCGCCGTTGATAAATTGCCCGCTAAAAGTCGTCGCGTTGCTCGGACTGAACGGTTTATCCTTTCCAAAGCGATAATCGTAACTCTCCGATATCCATTGATTATATTCTTCAGCCGACATCTTTTTACTTGTCGCAAAATTGCCGCCGAAAAAGATCGCACCGATTGCCAGCCAGCCAGCCAAAATCGAAAATTTCACAAACTTCCTTTTCATTTCACACCACCAAACCCAAAAGAAATCGCGTCCCTAATTCAAGTTGAAATACTATTTAATATAATGAAGTAATCTGTTTGAATTTATCGCAAAGACAACCGAATTCGCAAGTTTTCCGCAACAAAATCAAAAAAACGGCATAAAAGAATCGTTTCCAATTCCAGAAAAAATCGCGCAAATGATTTTATACGAGCAGTTTAGAGACCATTTGCTTTATTTGGCTGTTGATTCTCCCACCCCTGAAATAGATAAATGCCCTACCTGTATAATATTTGTATTTGTTGGCTCGAACCAACAAACTCAAAGTTTTTTCCCCAAAGCACTTTCAAAAGAAGAATAAGTGTGGTATAAATAACTGTAAATTTAGCTTTTACCGAATTTTACTCTACAATAAGACATTGAGTTAATTTTTTGTATTTCTTTTCAATTTTTATTGACATAGATGAATAATTCGTGTAAAAAATTTAAAGGTTTGATTTTTTTGAAATTATTGACTTAACGGGATACAAGAGGAGAAATATGAACAGCAAAACATTGATTCGTAAGGCAGTTTCGCTATGCTTGATGGTTGCGATTTACGCAACTTACTCAATGACAACTTTAGCAAGCAGCGAAAAAATTGCCGGAGAACTTCTAATTTCGGGAAAAAATTCCAGTGTTACAGTTAATGGTGAAACGGCACAAAGCGGTCGTTCAGTTTTTTCAGCGAGCACCATTACAACCCCGGAAAATGCAACCGCAATTATTAATTTGGGCAAAATCGGTAAAATCGAACTTGCTCCGAATACTACAATCAACATATCTTTTACCGAAAAAGGTATCAACGGCGATTTGCTCAACGGTAAAGTTACCGTTTTAGGAGCAACCCAATCTGTAAACATCAAAACCACTGAAGGCAAAACTGTTAAACTTAATACGGGCGAGTCGGTTGCGACCGGACAAACTCAACAAGATGATGACGATGATGCCAAAGCCGGCGGTACCGCCTGGTGGGTTTGGGCAGCAATTTTCGGTGGTGCTGTGGCAGGCGTTGTAATTGCAGCTACTTCGGATAATAATCGTGTAGCCTTAGGCGGCGGAACAACAGTTGTTAGTACGAGCCGTTAATTATTTGCATATCTCTCTTTATATGAGGGATTTTATCTTTTTCAAGATTGACAATTAGGAGGATTTTTTAGATGCTCAGCAAAAATTTGATTCATAAATCGTTTACATTCCTAACGGCAGTTGCCGTCTGGTGTGTTTATTCGATGGTAGCTATCGCTGCACCAAAAGACATTACGGGTGAGATCACCATTACCGGACAAGTTACAGTAAACGGTCAATCGGTTGTTTCCAATTCAACCGTCGTTTCCGGCAGCAGCATTGTGACCGGCGACAACTCGACGGCAATCATCAGTTTGGGAAAAACCGGCAGAGTTGAACTTGCCGCAAATTCAAATATCACTTTAAAATTTATCGATTCGGGAATTACCGGAATTCTTTCAGAAGGTAAAGTTCGAGTTTCGAATGCAGCCGGTGTTGCAACGACTGTGACGACCAAAGACGCAACGGTTATTGCCGATGCTGGGCAGGGAAATACTTTTGCGGTCGAAGTTGAATGTTCACATACACACGTTGATACTGTCAGTGGTTTGGTCACGATGAGAACCGGAAACAATGACAAGCAGGTTGCGGCGGGAACCGATGCCGTCGCCGGCAACCTTTCGCAAACGGGTTGCAAACCTTGTTTTCGTCCGGGTCCGGGTGTTCCGGTTGCTTCGATCGGTGCCCTTCCGCTAGTCGCAATTTTGTTAGCAGCGGCAGGCGGTGTCGGAACGGCTATTTTGGTTGGTTCTTCGACAGAAACAACAACTGGTGGCGGTGTCGTTGTCGTTAGTACGATTCGTTAAGCTGCTGGTTGTTTTGTTTGGAAATTTTTTGCGGGTCAAGTTGATTTTTAACCTGACCCGCAAAACTTTGTTTTAGTTTGTGAATAATTTAACAAAAGATATTATATAAAATAGGTTTAATTAGTTTGATATGCATATTGCAGTTATTGGAACAGGTTATGTCGGGTTAGTGACCGGAGCGTGCTTTGCCGAATTCGGCGTTGAAGTGACGTGTGTTGATGTTGACGAAAAGAAAATCGAAGGCTTGAAAAACAATATCATGCCCATTTACGAACCGGGCTTGGATTCGATCGTCGAAAAAAACTACAAAGCCGGACGGCTTCATTTCACGACCGATATTAAGTCGGCGGTCGAACAGGCTTTGGTCATATTTTTGGCGGTCGGAACGCCGCCGCAAGAAGACGGTTCGCCCGATATGAGTTATTAACGGCAAGCCGCGAAAGATATTGCCGAGGCGATGAACGGATACAACGTTCTGGTTACAAAATCGACCGTTCCGGTTGGAACGGGTAAATTGCTCCGTCATTTTGTTAGCGCGCATCAAGGCACCAAAAAAAAGTACAGCGTCGCAAGAAACCCAA
>CADEFG010000644.1 GCA_902826505.1 uncultured Acidobacteriota bacterium | reverse complement strand
CTTTCGCCTTATCGGCAAAGAGCTGCATTTCGGCTTCGATAAATTCCTTCGACATCACTTTCGCATAACCGCCCTCGCCGCTGCCGTCTTCCTCGAACTCGAGTTCGAGAAAATCCGCGCCCATGCTTTCGACCTGTTCTTTTACGACCGGACGCGTATCAAAAGCACGAACGATCGCGCCTAAGCTTCGTGCCGCCCCGATCGCCGCGAGTCCCGCAACGCCCGCGCCGATGATCAAAACCTTGGCGGGCGGAACTTTTCCGGCAGCCGTGATCTGTCCCGTAAAAAATCGCCCGAAACCGTTGGCGGCTTCGACGACGGCGCGATAACCCGCGATATTCGCCATCGAACTTAAGGCGTCCATCTTTTGCGCCCGCGAAATTCGCGGAATCGCGTCCATCGCCAACACGGCGGCTTTGGTTTTCGCCAATTTTTCGAGCAGTTCCTGATTTTGCCCCGGCGCGATAAAACTGACCAGCATTTTTCCGTCGGCAAGCAGTTCGGCTTCGTGTTTGCCGAGCGCCGCGTTCATTTCGGGCGCGCGAACCTTTAAGATAATGTCGGCTTCGCGCCAGAGCGTTTCCGCATCCGCGACGATCCGGCATTCCGCTTTTTGATAAGCCTCGTCGGGAAAATCGGCGCCCGCGCCCGCGCCCGTTTCGATCAAAACCTCAAAGCCGAGCTTCTGTAACTTTTTAGCGGTCTCGGGCGTCGCGGCAACACGGCATTCGCCCGCGTGAATTTCTTTCGGAACGCCGATCTTTTTCGGCGCGGTTTCGTTCGCGGTCTGCATTTCGGCAGAATTTTCAACGGTTGTAGTCATAGGTTTTTTGATTCGGAAAAATGCTTGGAATCTGGAAGTAATTCTTACGAAGCATCATACTCTTTTTATAGTATCGGTCAAAATGCAAAAAAGGTTAGTTTGAAACCAACCTTAAATTAACGAAAGTAATTATTTGACCGCGTATTTGCCGATGATCGCCTCGAGTTTTTTCGCCGTTTCCGGGTTCCAGTGATCGGGCGCGGTAAAGATCGCGTTGCGCGTTGCGCCCGCGAACGGATTCGGCGTTTCTTTTGCCGCAACGCGTTTGACGGCTTCTTTTAGGACGAGCTGCGCGTTGCGGACGTTTTTCGTCAGATATTCGACGACCATATCGATCGAAACCGCGTCGTGGTCTTCGTGCCAGCAATCGTAATCGGTGACGAGCGCGAGCGTCGCGTAAGCCATTTCAGCTTCGCGTGCGAGTTTGGCTTCCTGCAAATTCGTCATCCCGATGATGTCCATGCCCCACGAGCGATAAACGTTCGATTCCGCCTTTGTCGAAAACGCCGGACCTTCCATACAGATATATGTGCCGCCGCGATGCACCTTTAAGTCTTCGACCGTCCGGCACGACGCTTCGAGAATATCGCCGAGTTCCGCGCAAACCGGATGCGCGAACGTGATATGTCCGACGATTCCATTACCGAAAAACGTTGATTCTTCGGCGCGCGCCCGCGTCCGGTCAAAAAACTGGTCGGGAATACAAAAATCCGTCGGCGCGTAATCTTCTCTGAGGCTGCCGACCGCCGAAACCGATAAAATATAATCGATGCCCAAAAGTTTCATCGCATAGATGTTTGCCCGAAAAGGCAATTCGGTCGGCGTCAGTTTATGTCCGCGCCCGTGACGCGGCAAAAAGGCGACACGTTCGCCCATCAAAGTTCCGATAATAAAAGCGTCCGACGGTTTGCCGAACGGCGTCTCAACCTCGATTTCCGTGACATCCGTCAATTCCGGCATCTGATATAAACCGCTGCCGCCGATGATTCCGATTTTTACTTGTTCCATTATTTGTTTATGATTCTTGCTCCTCTTGCTTCGTCGGTCGGGAAAACTTCTTCCGACAGGACATTCACATTTTTAATTTCATTTACAAAAAATTTATATGTTGGATGAAACACTTCCGGCAAACTTTCATCATTTTCCTTTAGTTCGCCTAAAACAATAATTTCAGCATATAAATTGTTGTTTAGAAAACTGGTTTTGTAGTTTGTTCTTTTTGCATTTAAGGCTTCACCAATTTTCCGACGGGATTCATAACTCATTTCCAAAGCTAAAACTTTACTTTGTTCAAGACATTGGCTGTTGTAAAAAATGAAAGTGTGATAGCCAAGAACAATTGCTTTTGTTTGAATAATTTTTGACTCGTATTTCTGTGGGGCATCAACCAACGAACAAAAATTTACCTGATTTTCATTGGTAAGCGATTTATTTTCCGGCACTTTTTCGCAAGCAAAACAAAGCAACAAAAAAAAGAATAAAAATAGACTCAAAGAAACTTTTCTAACCATTTTTTAAGCAAAAACCAATCTGACTTTCGGTTCGGGAATATTTCTTCCCAATTCCTTTGCGGTTTGAAGCCATTCCTCGATAATAATTTCGGCGTTCGCCAACGCTTCCTGATATGTTGCGCCATCCGCCATACACCCTGCGAGTTCCGGCACTTCGGCGATAAATGAATGGTCTTCTTCGCTCCAATAAATGATTATTTCGTATTTACTCATCGTCTGCTCCAAGTTTATATTTCAAAATCAAGTTTCGCACCTGCTTGACTTGATACGCTTTGGCTTTTGAGCCAATCGGCTGAATGTTGATAATTTCTTCAACCGTTTTTTTTGTAAAAATATGATGGCTGCCTTTGACGCGCTCACTGAAACCGAACTTTTCAAAAGAAAACATAAATCTGTAAAGTCAATATTCGAATCGGATTTGCCCGACAGAATTTGAGTTTCGATTTTAGTGCCCTTTGACATAAATTATAAACCACTGCCGCCGATAATTCCTATTTTTACTTGTTCCATTTTTATATTTTGATTTTCAATTTATGAAAATTATTACGGCTTAATAAGCTCAGTCTTATTCACCGGATTAAAATTTTCTTTTTCGACTTCTTTGGCTTTTTGTAAGTCTGCGTCAGCCAATTTGTTTTGTCCTTGCTTTTTATAAGTGTTTGCGCGACGGCGAAAAGCCTCTGCCCAAAGCGGGTAAATTTCAATCGCCTTTGTATAATCATTAATAGCTAAAGCAAAATTACCTTTCTGAAAATAAATGTTCGCCCGATTAAGATAATAAACTCCATCTTTCTCATCCAGCGAAACGGCTTTTGTAAAATCTTGTAATGCCAAATCAAGATTACCTTTCTTTTGGTAGCTTAACCCGCGATTACTGTAAGCCTCTGCAAACTGCGGATTGAGTTCAATTGCTTTTGTTAAATCTTTGATTGCTTGGTCAAAATCCTGCTTTTCTTGATACACTCGAGCGCGGTTATAAAAGGTAAGCGGATGCGGTATCATT
>CADEFG010000643.1:2344-3345 GCA_902826505.1 uncultured Acidobacteriota bacterium | reverse complement strand
CGGTTAACACGGTGCGTTCTAAAGTTCCGCTCGAACTGAGGATCGTAATTTCAACGCCCGCGATCAGCCCTCCATTTTGGTCAACGACAATTCCGCTCAAACGCGAAACATTTTGGGCAAACGCGTCATTTTTCCCGACTGAAAATACCAGCAGCGAAATGAATAAAATTTTGGCAAGCAACCTGACCGATAGCATTTCTTTCGTATTAGCGGGTTTAGAATTTAAGAAATTTTATTATCGGATTGTAAATTTTATTGCTAAAATGAGAAACATAAATTTCAGTATTAAACGCCGAAATTTAATAAAAAAGGCGAAAGATTTCCCTTGCTGAAAACTTTTCGTCATTTTTACTAAAATTTCGGCGTTTTAAACCTATCTTAATTGCCGCGACAAGCCGATTATTTCCGCCAAATTTCCGGCGAATTTCGCGGATTTAACGGGTACGTTAGCGCGATTTCCGCCCGCACTGAATGACGCCCGTAAATCACGGTCAAGTGCGAGCGAAAGTTCAAAAAGTTTTTTCGCGGCTTTGACAATTTCGGCATCGCTCGCGGAATTAACGTTTTCGCCCGAATTGCCCGCCTCGATATTCAGGGCATTGCGCAGTTCGCTTCGCAAACTTTCCGAGCTTTGCGCCAGATTTGCCGCGTTTTGTTTGATCAGTTTACGCCAGTTATTTTTCGTCGCTTCGTCCATTTTCTCAAGTTCGGCGACGGAAAACCGTTCGGCAATTTGTTTCATCTGGAGAGCCGAGCGCCGAACCTGCGAAGATTTGGCGAGCGCACCGGACGCGAACCGCTGGATTTCGGATTCGATCTTTTCATCCGCCAAACCCTGAGCGGCAAAATGATCCCGCAAAAGTTCGCCTGCCGGAATCGAATTTTTCGTTTCGACCGAAATGCTTTCGAGTGCCGAATCAACATTTTTTGAAGGTTTATTTTTTGCCGCTTCTTCAGCCGTCAGAATATTGATGGAAATTGCCGGATTTCCGCGCACTTCG
>CADEFG010000643.1:0-2334 GCA_902826505.1 uncultured Acidobacteriota bacterium | reverse complement strand
CGCACTTCGGCGAGCGCGCTCAGAATTTCGTCGCGGCGGCTTTTCGCGTCAACAACGCGCTTGATCTGAAGCTTTCCGTCGGGCATTTTATTGATGTTTATCTGATCGCCGGAAAGCGCGTTGACATTGTTTAGAAGCTGTAAAACTTTGACTTCCGTTTCCGCCGATGCCGTTAACGGAGCCGGATCAGTTTGCGCAACCGTTTCGGATTCGGTCGTTAATTTTTCATTTTTTTCGGTTACCGGATTATTCTTTCCGGCAACCGTCGGATTTTTGATAAACTCCGAATTCGGTTCAAACGCGGTTTTTTCGACCGCTAAACGCGGTTTTTGCTCGAAAACCGCTTCGGTAAAGGAAAATTCGTGCGCCGCCTGGTTTTGTTTGACGGTCAAAAACAGCTTATTCGATCGCAGATCACGATTGATGAACAAAACGGCTTTTGTAATTCCGTTGACCGTTTGCGGCAGATAATTGATCTGGTAACCATTATTTTGTTCCTCGACCGTCACATTTTCGGGCGTGCCGATCAGCGTTTCAAAACCTTTCGCGGAAACCGACATTTGCCAGATATTTTCCAAATCCGTTTCGACAATTTCCTTATCGGATTTTGCGAGCCGCAATTGGGACAATTTTCCGACCGCATAGATCGTCGTGACGCCGTCTTTGCGCCGCCATTCGCCGCCGATCAAACGATCGTTTTCATCGAACAGCCTTTTGACCGAAAGTTTTCTGACGGCATCGTTAAAAAATTCGATCTTTCTTTTTCTGACGGTTTCTCCGGCGGCGTTTTTTTCTTCGAAATTTATAACCCGGTAAACGACATTTTGAGTGTCATTTTCGTTGGTTTGTTCGATATTCGCGGTTTTCTGCATGATTTCAGTGGCGCTCACGTTCGGTACAAAAACAAATAGTTTGGCGATTAAAATCGCGGTGATCGCCAAAACCGCCAGCGAACCGCCGGCAATTGCCGTTTTGAAACCGGCAAAGGACGGAACCAGCGAATTTTTCAATTTTTCGATCCACGATTTTTTTTCTTTTTCGCGGCTTTCCAGAAGTCCGCCGAAAATTTGCGGCTCCGGATGGCTTTGAGCCATTAAAAATTCGGTCAATGTTTTATCTTCCGAAACGGTTTCGGTGAAATTTCCCTGTCGTTCAAAAAGCGGATCATCATAAATCGCCTCAAATATGACCTTTTTCAATTTTTTCTTCAAATTAAGCGAGAGCTTTCTTTCATCGCTGAAATCAAACGTAAACTGCCGATTTTTTTGAGCCGATATAGTTTCTTCAGCAAAACTCAAAAATGCCAGGCGGACTTCTTGTTCGCTGAAAATCTCGATAAATTCCAATGGCTCATCGATTTCGATCTTGAGATTCGTTTGGTTTTTTTCAATTATTTGCGAGGTTTTCACAACGCCGTTTACTACAAGAAACAACTCGCGCGGTTCGTGTTCAAAAACTTCCCTTGAACCGCGTTGCAACCCCAACAGAATTTTTTCATTTAAATCTTTATTCATACCGCCACCATTTCCTGATTGATCTCCGGGACCGCCATCGTCCTTTCCAATAAAATCAACTGAATATCTATCTGAAAGGGGTAAAAGATTCAATAGAACATTAACTTTATCGAGACATTTCCGGCAACTGACAAGATGTGCCAGAGTTTTTGTTTCGACCGTTTCTTTCGCGGTCGAAAAATATATTTCATTTAATTCGCGATCGCTCAAACAAATTCCTTTTGAAGAACGAAAGATCATTTCTCCCAAAGCGATCGTCAGGTCAACATTGCTTCGAAAGGTCTTTTTGACGAGCAGTTCGGGAGCAATTCGCTTTTCAATCGTCCGGATCGTTTGGGAATTTTCGATCACCGATTTGGCTTCATTTCGCGCCGTGTTCAAACGCACTTTAACGACCTGGGTGGTTGCCTGCATGACCTTCGAGATTTCACTCGGAAAATAACCGTGAAAGAAACGAATGATCATGACGCTCGCCGATTTCGAGCTTTCTTTGCGTAAACAAAGAAAATAACAAATTCTTTTTAATTCCTCCTGAGCCTGCAAATTATCGAGAAATTTTGCGCTTTTGAGCCCCAAACGCAATGTTTCAAAATCAATGATCGAGGACGTAAATTTGTCCTGGCGTGTTTTTTTTCGTAAATACGAGAGATGCAGATTTCGGATCACGCCGTAAAGATATGCCTCGGTATTATTGATATTTTCCAATTCGGGCTGGGCACTGGTAAATTGAATAAAAGCATCATGAAGCAAATCTTCCGCCAATTCGTGATCCTGCCGCGCAATCTGGATCGCCCAACCGCGCAGGCGCGTGTAAGAATTG
>CADEFG010000642.1 GCA_902826505.1 uncultured Acidobacteriota bacterium | reverse complement strand
GTCATTCTTAAACTGGTGCAGCTCGGTTTGACCGCCTATAATTTTTCGCAGTTGAAAGCCGACGGCGAAAAATTCGGCTATTACATCGACCCGTTTTTCGATAAATACGTGATCACCGATCCCGAAAAGGCGGCGCAAAATCTGCCCGAAGGCTTCAAGCTCAGATTCTTTACCGATCCGAACGATTATTATTCGATGGGAAATTCGGTCACTTTTACGGTCAAAGACGGAAAATTTACGAACCCCGACGGCTACAGTCTCGTGTTCAACAAAGAAAAAGGCTATGTTGAAGCCGTTTTGCTCGCTTGATCGTTAAATTTAACAAAAAAAAGGTGCTGCTTTAAGAAAAAGCAGCACCTTTTTTTGAACAGGAATTTTCTCAAACGCCGACGGTTTCTTTTTCTTCCTCTTCGACCAGATACGGCGTGACGGTCGGTTTATCGAGGTCTTCCTGCAAAACCTTGGCGATCACCGGCAGACTCAAACTCCGCGTTTTGGCGATTCCCGGAACTTCCTTGCCTTTCGCGTAAACGGCGTGACGACCGTGTTCCTGATACCATTCGCCCAAGCTCGCGGTTTTGTGCATTTCTTCGATGATCTGCCGCCAGCCGACGCCCGTGTTGTAAGCGCAGAATGAAATTTCGCCGTCCTGCGTGCCGTAGGGAATGACGCACATTTCGGTGCGGCGGAAATCATAGGTAAAAAGGTCTTGAAACCACATTCCTTCAACGCACAGGACGCGCCAGACGTCTTCTTCTTCGCGCGTTTTCATCCGGTCGTTGCGGTCCGAATTGGAATTGGCGGACGACGGTTTGAAAAGATTCAGGATCTGCGAGATCGGAAAACCTTCGGGCGCGTTCGAGGCGTCGTAGTTGCGCATGATCGCCATCCCGAGCTGCGCCATCGTCAATTTTTTGCCGCGCGCCGTGTCGGTGATCGTCGCGACGTCCTGCATAAATTGTTCGTAGTTGAAAAACTCGAACAGCGAGCGCATCGCGCCGGTCTGTTTGTTGACGACAACGAGCGTAAAGATCCCGCAGTTCGGATGACAGTTGCACGACGACCAGCCCCACGGCGCGTCCGCGCCCTGCAGCATATCCATCACCGACGTAAACGCCGAATAACTCGAAAGCGGAAACCAATCGCGCAAGGGTTCGAGCGCGAGACCGTCATCGAGCTGATCTTTCAGATCGTGCGTCATTCCTGCCAAAGTATAGCGTTGTTCGACGCGGTCTTTGTCGGAAATATCTTCGTCGCGACCGGTAAACGAAACGGGTTGGAAAGCGATCGTTTGAACTTTATCGATATTTTCCGCCGCGAATTTGACGATTTCGCCGATCGCGTCGTTGTTGATCGTGTTGACGATCGTCGTCACCAATGTCACCTTAATGCCGACCGACGCGAGATTTTCGATCGCTTTGAGTTTGACATCGAACAGATTGCCGACGCCGCGATGCTTGTTTTTTTCTTCCGAAACGCCGTCGAATTGCAGATAAACGCCGTGTTGTCCGGCTTCTTTCGCCGCTTTACAAAATTCGATGTCTTCGGCGAAACGAATGCCGTTCGTCGCGGCTAAAATGCGGTAGAAACCGATCTTTCGCGCGTAGGCGACCGATTCGAGATAATGCGGCGCGATCGTCGGTTCGCCGCCCGAAAACAAAATGATGATCTGGCGGCGCGGTTTGAATGAAACGGCGTTGTCTAAGATTTGTTTGGTGTCTTCGAAAGTCGGTTCGTGAACGTAGCCGACCTGGTTGGCGTCCATAAAACACGGGTTGCACATCATGTTGCAGCGGTTCGTCAGATCGACGGTTAAAACCGCGCCGCGCCCGAATTTGATGTCCGACGTGCCGTGATGATGAACGTGTTTGTCTTCCGCCGCTTTGAAATCGCGTCCGAAAAATAAACTTTCGATGCGTTCCAAAAAGCGCGCGTCGGTCGCCAGAACGTCAACGAATTCGCCGTGCGTCGGGCAAGTCTTGCGCATCAAAACCTGACCGTTTTCCTCGACAATCTGCGCTTTGATCTCGCCGGGATGAGAATTCATCAGGATTTCCAAGGGAATCGATTTATCGATCACGCCGTTGCGGACATTTTTCACGCAGGTCGGACACAAAGAATCGGTTTCGCGCGGGAACCCGAGCGGCGGCGCGGTTCGCTCGTAAGATTTAAGGAGCGGTTCCGCCGCCCACGCGGGCTGGATCGACTGCCCTTCGGGCAACGCTTTATTAACCGCCTGAAACGCTTTCCAACCGATATCGGCAAGTTTCGAAGCGGCTTTCGAGCCTTTTTTCCCCTTGCTTTTTCCTTCGCCGCGTCTGAAATTATCACTGAACATAGTTATATTTACCCCTGTTTGATGGACAAAACTAAATTAAAGGCTAACAAATTGTGAAATATTTGCCAATCCTTCTCACCATAAAAGCTAGAAACTTTCCGCAAATTGGTGCATAATGGCTTGAATTTCCCGGCAATCATAATTTCGCCGTCAACAAACTCAATGCGGTTTATTGAGAATAAACTTTTGAGAGGCTCTCATGACAAAAAATATTGATGTCTTAATAATAACAGCGCTTAAAGAAGAGTTTGAAGCTACGCGTGATATTGCTTTGGCGACTAAACTTAATCTCAATGGTGTGAAAAAATGGGAAGAAAATACAGATAAACCTGAAACTCCATACTTATTGGGTGAATATGTAGTAGAAGATTTTACTTTTAACGTCGCTTTAGCTCGTCCGACTAGAATGGGAGGCACATCTACATCACCATTGGCTTCAAGTCTTGTTACAGAACTTAAACCATATTGTTTAGCGATGTGTGGCGTATGTGCAGGTAATCCAAGCGACGTGGTTTTGGGTGATGTGATTATTGCAGAAATAGCCTATGCCTATGATGAAGGAAAACAAAAAACAGATGGATTTGAAGGCGATCATAGACAGTCTTATTTAGATGAAAATTGGTTCAGAACTGCTCAAGATTTAACACCTAATGGACTTATAAGTCTTGGAGATATTTCTGAAGAAGCCTCAATTACTTGGGTTCTTGAACAGCTTTATCAAAATCTGAATCCAAGAACTCATCACGCCAATTCTCGTTACTTTCCAAATAATACTTGGGGAGAATGCATTAAAAAAATGTTGCATGAAGGCTTAGTTGAGCGTGAAGGATCAAACCTTAAACTTACTAACCTTGGAAAAGACAAGATAGAAGAGAATATACTTTTCAATATTGGAACTCCTGATAAACTTCCATTTCGAATTAAAGTTGGTCCAATGGCAAGTGGAAATTTTGTAGTTAAAGATGGAATCACTTGGGATAAATTAAAAGGTTGGGGAGTTAGATCAGC
>CADEFG010000641.1 GCA_902826505.1 uncultured Acidobacteriota bacterium | reverse complement strand
GCTTTCGCCGAAATAGATTTCGGGACGACCGTGTTCGGTTTCTCGAAGCTGTTGACGCTATCGACTTTTGAAGCCGTGAGAGTTTCTCCGATTGCCGATTTAGCGGTCATTCCGGTGGTACTTAAATCGATTTCAACCGACCTTTTCGGATCGACATTGGTGATTTCCACCCATAATTTTCCGTTCTTATCTTTGGCGGCGATCGCATCTACGCGCGGCAGATTAATGTCGCCGTGAGTATATGTTCCGGCATCGAAAGCGACCGGCACAAAGGTCGCATCCTGAAAGGGCACATACATTTTAAAAACGTAATAGGTCGGCGTCAGAAGCATCTTTTCTTTGTCCGTCAAAATCATCGCCTGCAAAACATTAATCATCTGGGCAATGTTAGCCATCCGCACACGATCGGCGCGGCGGGCGAATATATTGATATTGAGAGCCGCCAAAACGGCGTCGCGCTGGCTGTTTTGCTGGTAGAGAAATCCGGGATTACTGCCCGGCAGCGGCGCATACCACGCGCCCCATTCGTCAACGACGAGCGCGATCTTTTTTTGCGGAGCGTATTTGTCCATAATCGCCGCATGCTTGTCGATCAAACCTTCCATTTCCAGCGTTTTCTTAAGGATTTGGGCGTATTCAGGCTCGCCGAAATCGACCGAAGCGTGCTTTTTGTCCCAGTTGATGACCGTGTAGTTATGCAGTGAAAGACCCTGCATATCCCAGCTCCATTGACGGCTCTGCCAGCCCTTCATAACGGTTTCCGTCCATTCCATAAAACGCTGTTCGCCGCCGCCGGGTCCGACGGCAATTTTGAGCATCTGCTCATTTTTCTGCTGCGCCGGATTAAAGTTTCGGACAAAGCGGCTGTATATTTTGAGTTGGCTCAGATAATATTCGGCGGACATATTACCGCCGCAATCCCAACTTTCGTTGCCGATGCCGAGATAAGGAATTTTGTAAGGCGCGGCGCGACCGTTGACGGCGCGTTCTTTGGCGAGGTCGGTCGCCTGGTCGGTCGTTAGATATTCCAGCCATTCGGCGGCTTCCTGCGGCGTGCCGGAACCGACATTGACCGAGAGAAACGCTTCGGAACCGATTTGGTCGAGAAAATCCATGAATTCATGCGTCCCGAAAGTATTCGGTTCGATCACGCCGCCCCAATTCGGATTAAGCGTGGCGGCTCGCTGCGCGCCGATGCCCTTTCGCCAGTGATATTCATCGGCGAAACATCCGCCCGGATAGCGAATATTAGGAACTTTGATCGCTTTCAGAGCATTTACGACATCGTTGCGAATCCCTCGCGTATTCGGAATCTTGGAATCACGTCCGACCCAAATGCCTTCATAAACACCGTAGCCGAGGTGTTCGGCAAACTGACCAAAAATATTGCGGTCTATTTTCGGTCCCGATTTCGATGCGTCAACGGTCAATGTCACTTTTTGCGCGGTCGCAAAGGCGACAAAGACCACACAAATCACAGTAAAACTGAATAAAATTCTACACATAGCGAACAAACCTTCTTGAAGAAAAAATAGAAAAACTTATGGATTAGACTGGTTGTTTATAACATTGATTCATCGATTAGGCAACGAATTAAGGCTTTAGGTTGGGTGGCGATTCATCAATCTGAAATTAATTCGTTTTTTCTAAAGTCAGTAAAAAAACATCATTATCGCGCAGATTGATAAGTTTAGAAAAAGTATTTTTTTTACCAATTTTAACGGTCAAACTCGCAAACGGTTTCCCGTCGTTTTTCGAGGCTAGTTCCTGAACTTGTTCCCGTTTCAAATGTTGCGGCGCGCCCATTTTCAAAAAATCCGTGTAAACATCGTTTACACCATAACCGACCTGAAAAACTTTTAATTGATAATTTCCGGCGGGAAGATTGGCGATATTGACGGCAATCTTCCCGAAATCCTTTGCCGGTAAATCTTTCTTGTAAAAAATCTGGTTACTCTCGGTCGTTTGCGGCGGGCTGAAATTCCACAGCAAAACTTGCGCACCGTTTTGATTGCGAGTCGCCCAGCTTTCCGCATCGCTTGAAACTAATTCTTCATCTCCCAAACGGTTTAAGAATTGATACGCATAAAACGACGGTTTACGTAAACCCTGAAAATTTATCAGCCCGAAACCGCCGTGGAAAGCATTCGGAACCGTTCCGTTTTCCTCGAAAATATCGGTAAAAGTCCAGTAGGACATCGAATCCACAAAACCTTCCGAACCTTTCAGTTTCGACAAAATATAAGAAGCGGAAACATAAGAATCGTGGACGGGATCGCGCGGCGAATAGGATGTGCTCCACTCCGTATAATGAAGCGGCAGCCCGGGCATCACCGAATTTTTGATCTGTGCGCGGACATCGCGCACGCCTTTGATAATTGCGTCTTTGTCGGTGTCGAGAAAAAGTTTCTGATTGCCGTCCGCATCGAGCCCGATGCCTTTGACGCCGTAATCGTGCGTTGAAATAAAATCGAGCGGAACATTATTTTTTGCCGCGAAATCAATCGTCTCGGAAATCCACGCGCGTCCCGCCGTTGCCGGTCCGCCCACGCGGTAATTTTTTGAAACGGATTTTACCGCCCGCGCCGCCGCCTCGTAGAGTTTGAAATAATCGCTTTGCGTTCCCGCCCAGAAAAGGTCGAGATTAGGTTCGTTCCAAACTTCGAAATACCACGATGACACTTCTTTTTCTCCGTAACGATCCATCCAGTGCCGAACGAGAGCCTTGATCAGATTTTCCCACTTCGCGTAATCTTTCGGAGGCGTGATATTGCCCTTCCACCAAAATATTGATTTACTGCCGCTCGCCAGTTTTTCGGGCATAAAACCGAATTCGACAAACGGCTTCATTCCGGCATCCAAAATCGAATCGTAAAGCGCATCTATGTACTGAAAATTATAAACCGCATTGCCGAGCTTATCCTCGTTATAAACGCCCATTTCATCGTGCAAAAGTCCGTGAAAACGGATGTATTTGAAACCGCATTCGCGATGGACGATCGACAAGTCGCGCCGCCAATCAGTGCGCAAACCCTCCGCCCCGCGACCGGCGCCGACGACTTCGCGGTAAAATCGATTCGTCCTGCCTTTGACCCGTGTGAAATCAACGGAAATACTCCGTTTCGGCTCGTTTTGCGCAAATACCGGATTTGCGTCGAAACTCAGAAAACAAATAACTAATGAAATTAATTTTATATTCACGCGAAGATTTAATATTTTCATTTTTTTATAATCGGAGATATTGATTTTGAATACTTTGGGAACATTATACAGAAAAGCAAAAAAAACGCGCCGGCAAATCGCCCGGCAGAGTTGGCGGCGGCTGCCGGAAAGCTCAAAAGACTCCAA
>CADEFG010000640.1 GCA_902826505.1 uncultured Acidobacteriota bacterium | reverse complement strand
GAATACTGACGATGCGCGTCTTTATGAAACTGCTCGCCGTCGTTCATTTTGGGCAGTGTCGTGCCCGGACCGTGACAACCGCTGCATTCTAACTTAACCTTTCGTGGTGATTGATTGCTTGGCTCAACAGGCGGGTTTTGGGCTTGAGTGTTTTTTAAACGAAGGCTGAAGAAAATCGCCGGAAGAAGCAAAAAACTAAGGATAATTACAACTTTTAAGCTGACTTTCATTTTGATACAAGAGACGTTTTGATTAAATCCGAAAAACCTTCAAGAGCAGTTTTTTTTTAACTCCAAAAGATGCCGACTTTTCTGATTTCAACATCTTCTTAAATTTAACTTCTTTTGTATCAATAAACTGTGATAACAATCACATAATTTAACTATTAATTTAACTATAATCACTTCAAGCATCAGATATTTATTGTCCGATGCGACTAAAACATATTTAGCAAAGACTTTTAAACTTCGGGAATCTGCCGGTTTCGCGGCAAACAGGCAAATTACTGCGAAATTTTTCACGCTAACGCGAAATTTCCAGCAATCAAAATGGAAAAATAAAAAAAAGTATGTCGTTTGAATCAGTATTTTGTCAGCAATGCTTGCGGCACAGGTTTTGCCCTAGTTCAAACCGAAATCTCTTTGCCCCGGGAGAGAAATTTTAAGGTCTTGAAAAGATGTATTACTAGGAGAATAGAAATGAAAACCAGAGTTATAAAATTTTTGACAATTGCGGCGTTTGCGCTGGCGGCATTTGCGCTGATGAATTTACCTGGCAACACGACGACGCGTGTTTCTGCCAAAGACGACGACGCGGCAACCGTTTATAAAACTAAATGTGCGGCTTGTCACAGCCCGAAAGCGGAAAAAGCTTATGATCCGGCAAAGCCGATAGAAGAACAGGTTGACGCCATTCTGAAAGGCAAAAAAGGCGAAAAACCGCCGTATATGCCCGGTTTTGAAGCGAAAGGCATCACGCCGGAACAAGCCAAAGCCTTAGCCGAATATATGAAATCGCTGAGAACGCCCGCAAGCTAAGACAGTTTTCAGGTATTTGAATAATTAAATTGAAGATTTTCTCAGCCGAGACGAAAGAATCGCGCAGAGAATCGTTAAAACTTGTCTTAACGATTCTCTGCGCCTCTTTTGTGTTTTTATGAGAGTTTCGTCCGTGTTTATTAAGTTTCTAAATCGGATGCAGCTCTGCAGATAAGTCAAACTTTGTGCGGACGGTTAAATTTAGCCGGCGGCACATTTCTTGATTGAACTTTATCATTGGTCAAAAATATGAACGAAGAAACAGAAAAAGAGGTCAGCAAGGAATCAGACGAGAAAACCGGCAAAGAGACCCCGACAACAAAAGTCCCGAGTTTGTATCATAACTACATCAGTTTGATGGGAACGGTGATCGCCGTGACGAGTCTGATCAGCATTATCTTTCTGTTCATACTTGAGATGACCGGTTCGACCGGCGACCAGCCTTATCTCGGAATTCTGATCTTTATTATGCTTCCGGGCGTGATGCTGTTCGGTCTTTTCGTCGTTCTCGTCGGAGTCTTGTGGGAACGCCGCCGCCGCCGCAAATTGACGCCCGAGCAGATCGCCGCGTATCCGATTCTCGACCTCAACGGTCCGCGCCGCCGCCGGATGTTTATGATATTTCTGACCGGTTCGTTCATTTTTCTTTTAGTCAGCGCGTTCGGCAGTTACCGCGCTTTTGAATTTACGGAATCGGTCGAGTTTTGCGGTCAGCTTTGCCATACGGTGATGAAACCCGAATTTACGGCTTACAAGGCGGCGCCGCATTCGCAAATCCGCTGCGTCGAATGTCATGTCGGAAGCGGCAGCGAGGCTTATGTCCGCGCGAAAATGGGCGGCGTTCGCCAGCTTTACCGCGTAATTACGAACACCTACGACACGCCGATCAAAACGCCCGTTCATAATATGCGGGCGGCAAACGAAACCTGCGGGAAATGTCACTGGTCGGAAAAATTTTACGGCGAACAGCTCAAAGTTTTCAATCATTACGGGTTTGACGAAAAGAATTCGCTCAATCAAACGCGGCTTTTGGTTAAGGTCGGCGGCGGCAATCCGAAAACCGGACAGGCATCGGGAATTCACTGGCATATGAATCTCGGCAACGAGATCACGTTCATTTCGTCGGACGAAAGACGGCAGAATATTTCGTGGGTGCGGATGAAGGATCAAAACGGACAAGTCACCGATTACACATTAAAAGATGCAAATCTTTCGGGCGAACAGATCGAAAAGTCGGAAAAACGCAAGATGGACTGCATCGATTGTCATAATCGCCCGACCCATATTTATCTTTCGCCGAATAAGGCGGTCGATCAATCTTTGGACGCGAACAAAATCGATATTTCGCTGCCGTTCGTCAAAATGAAAGCGGTCGAAGTTCTTTCGCCGACCTACACGACGACGGATGAGGCTTTAGCCGCGATCGCCGCAAATTTTGACGGCTTTTACAAAACGACTTACCCGGAAATTTACGCTTCGAAAAAGAAGGCGATCGACGACGCTGTGATCGAATTGCAGAGAATTTATTCGACCTATTTTTTCCCCGAAATGAAGACCGACTGGTCGTCGCAGATCAACAATATCGGTCATTTCAATGCGCAAGGCTGTTTTCGCTGCCACGACGGACAGCATTTCAGCCCGGAAGGCAAAACGATTCGTAACGACTGCACGATTTGTCACACGACGCTCGATCAGACATTCGCCGGCAAAAACACGCCGGCAGTTGACGGTGTGTTCC
This sequence comes from uncultured Acidobacteriota bacterium, assembly GCA_902826505.1. Taxonomy (GTDB): domain Bacteria; phylum Acidobacteriota; class Blastocatellia; order Pyrinomonadales; family Pyrinomonadaceae; genus JAFDVJ01. Next base: position 577 of record CADEFG010000640.1, on the reverse strand, counting down.
GTCATCCGGTCAATTTGGGCGACAAAAATACGTTTCAATGCGCGGTTTGTCACAAAGGCGACCGGTCGTTCAAACACCCGTTAAATCTCGGCGATATTTCACGCTTTGAATGCGCCGAATGTCACAAAGGCGATTATACAAAGGTCAAATTTTAATTGAAAGAAATTTTGGGTATTTATATATTTGAACCACCTTGAATCTGATTGAAAATTTAGTTTTCAGCCGCAGTAGCGGCTTTCAGAAAATAGCCAGATGTGCAACGTCTGGTTAATTCGATTAAAGAAACGCGCATTGGAGATGCGCTCCGAAGAATCTTCGGAGCGCATCTCCAATGCGCGATATTTATTAAACAAGATTCCAGTCGTTGCACGACTGGCTATTTTCTTTCGGCGCGGTCAGCGCAAGATTCGGTTGGGTCGTAATTTGTGTTGCCGGTTTTAGAGTGCTGAAGGCACGAAGTAAATGAGCCGGTGGCGTGAGCCACAGGTTAATTGGAAGCATAAAAAATCCGCGCTGAAAGTGGCGGCGGAAACCGAAGCGGCACGCCTTGCGGAGTGCGAATCATGGTCGTCATTAA
>CADEFG010000639.1 GCA_902826505.1 uncultured Acidobacteriota bacterium | reverse complement strand
TCGAATTAACGACCGCCGGCGCGCCGACCACGGTTGAAACATTGGTGTTGACGCTGCCGTCCGCATTCAGATCAGCGACGCCCGAGCGCGTCACGTTTCCGGCAGTCGTAAAATTTCCGCCGATCAAAACCGTGCCGTCGAGCTGCATGGCGACTGCCCGAAAGCTGACGCCGTCAACACCGTTCGGCAAATTAAAACTCGGATCGATCGAACCGTCCGTCTGATTCAAACGGGCAATGCTCCGCCGCAGATTTGCGCCCGAACCGAAAGAAACGCTGTTTTCTCCAATAATATAAAATTGCCCGTTCGGCTGGATCTCGATATTTTGAATCCCACCGTTCGCCGTAATATTTGTCCAGTTTGTGTCAAGCGTGCCGTCGGCGTTGAGCCGCGCCAGATGGTTGCGCGCAGTGCCGTTAAAAGAATTTATCTGCCCGCCGATCAAGATCCGTCCGTCGGTTTGGACGGCAACCGCGAGAATCCCGAAAGCGCCGCCGCTGACGCCGGTTCCGTTGTTGGCGATAAAAGCCGTATCGCGCGAACCGTCCGGGTTGAGCCGCGCGATTCGATTCGCGGTCGTACCGCCCAGATTGTTGAATCTGCCGCCGACGATGATCTGTCCGTCCGGTTCGAGCGCGATCGCGCTGGTCGAATTGTCAAACCCGGTGCCGAGATTGGTGTTAAATGCCGTGTCGAGCGAACCGTCAAAATTTAAACGCGCCAGTCGTCCGACCGGTGCTGCGTTATATTGCGTAACGCTGAAGCCGCCGATCAAAATTCGTCCGTCCGGTTGAACGACGATCACGTCAACTTGCCCGCCCGGTCCCGTGCCGCCAAGATTAAAACTCGGATCGAGCGAGCCGTCGGAATTTAATCTAAGTAAAAAATTACGCGCTGTTCCATTGAAAGAATTAAACTGTCCGCCGACCAGAATTCGCCCGTCCGTCTGCACGGCAATCGCATTGACGCTGACATTAAAGCCCGTTCCGATGTTAAAACTCTGGTCGGTCGTGCCGTCGGCGTTGAGCCGCGCCAAAAGATTGGATGAACGTCCGTTGACGACCGTAAAAGTTCCGCCGATCAGAATGCGCCCGTCCGCCTGAACCGTCACGACATTGACCGTACTGCCAAAACCGGCGACGCCGGTCGTAAAGGTCGTGTCCAAATCTCCGCCGGCGGCAAATGTGCGGATCGCTGCCGCGAGCAGAATAAAAAACAAACCGGTACTCAAAATAAATTTCATCGTCAAACCTCAAATTTAAGAAATATTTTTTTGCTGACGATCCAATTAAAATTTGACTTGGGCAAAAAAGTCCTCAAAACTATTATCAGAAGTTCTCAGAAGTTCTCAGAAATAATGACCAACACAGCAAAATCAACAATTTACGAGTTTGGAGAATTCCGCCTTGACGCGGAAAGCCGGCGGCTTTTTGTGCGCGAAACGGGCGCGCTTGTCGCGCTTCAGCCGAAAGCCTTTGAACTTTTATTGTTTTTGATCGAAAGTCGTGGAGAAATTTTGACGAAAAGCGAAATTCTCGAAGCGGTTTGGGCGGAAAGTTTTGTCGAAGAAGCAAATCTTTCGCAGACGATTTTTGTCCTCCGCAAAGCGTTGAGCGATGACCGAAAAAATCCGCGTTTTATCGTCACCGTTCCAAATCGCGGCTACCGGTTTATTGCAAAAGTGGAAAATATTTCGGAAGCGGTTGCACCGGAAAATCCGGAACCTCAAATTTCAGACTCTAAAATTCAAAAGCCGGATTCCGAAACCCGAAAGCCGAAACCCAAAACCCGAAAGCCGCTTTCCGCGACCGCTTTTCTGATCGCCGTTCCGCTGATCTTGCTTTTCGGTTTCGGGATTTATTACTTCTGGCGCGAGCGAAAACCGGTTTCGGTGAGCGAGATCAAATCGATCGCGATCCTGCCGTTTAAAAATGTCGGCGGGAAAGAGGAAGAAGAATATCTCGGCAACGGGCTCTCGGATGTTTTGGTTTCAAAACTCAGCAATATCAAAACCATCGTCGTCCGACCGGCGAACACGAGTTTGAAATTTACCGAATCGTCACCCGACCCGAAAAAAATCGGGCGTGATTTGGATGTTGAGGCGATCATCACCGGACGCGTCCAAAAAGTTGACGAAAATATTCGCGTGACGGTTCAATTGATCAGTGTCGCGGACGGGACAACGCTCTGGGCGGAAACGTTCGACGATAAATTTACAAATTTTTTCGCCGTCCAGGATTCAATTTCCCAACAGGTTGCCAAATCGCTCGCGCTCAAGCTCTCGCCCGATGAACGCGAACAGCTTGCCAAAATTTACACGACCAACAGCGAAGCTTATCAAACCTATCTGCAAGGTCTTTTTTTGTGGAACAAACGAACTTCCGAAACTTTGATGAAAGCCGTTGACGAATTTGAAAAAGCCAAACAACTGGACCCGAATTTCGCGCTCGCTTACGTCGGCTTGGCGAATTGCTACGTATTATTGGCGGAATATCGTGTGATGTCGCCGAACGAATCTTTTCCAAAAGCGCGTGCCGCCGCCTCGAAAGCGTTGGAGATTGACAGCCGTCTTGCCGAAGCCCGCACCTCGCTCGCCTATATTTCGGCTTTTTACGACTGGGATTTCCCGACCGCCGACCGCGAATTTAAAAAAGCGCTCGATCAGAATCCGAACTACGCGACCGCGCATCAATGGTATGCCGAATATCTGCAGGTTCTGGGAAAATTTGACGAAAGTTTAGCCGAACTGCGGCGGGCGGAAGCGCTTGCCCCGACCTCTTTAATAATCAAAACCGATGTTGTCAGATATTTTTACTTTACGCGCCAATACGATGCCGCAATCGAACAATCAAACAAAATCATCGAATCAGATCCGAATTTCAGTTGGGGTTACGGTTTTTTGTGGGTTTCATATAAGGAAAAAGGTTTGCTCAAAGAATCGGTTGAGGCGCATATCAAAGCCGAGCTGATGTTCGGCAGAAGCCTGGAAGAGATGGAACAGCGAAAAAAGGCTTTTGCCGCCGAAGGTTGGAAAGGTTACTGGAAAAAATGGCTCGAACAAAGCGAAGCCCCGCCGGTGCGACCATTTATTCAAGCCATCGAAAAAGCGATCGTTTGCAACGAAATCGGCGATAAAGAGCAAACGATCGCCTATCTGCAGCAGTCTTTTGAAAGACGCGAACACTGGCTTTTGTACATCAAGTTCGCGCCCCAGTTTGACAATCTTCGCACCGATCCGCGGTTTGTTTCGCTGCTCGACCGAATCGGGCTAAATTAAAACCAAAAATCGTCTAAATACGTATTGAGCGCCGCCTTCAATTAACATGCTTGAATTTAATGGAGCCGCTTTGTTC
>CADEFG010000638.1 GCA_902826505.1 uncultured Acidobacteriota bacterium | reverse complement strand
TAGAGAAAGTCGAATGCGAAATAATCCGTGAAGCCTTGCATCGTTTTGATGGTAATCAATCGCAAACGGCACGTTATCTGGGCATTACCCGGAGCGCGTTGATTTACCGGATGCAAAAGTTCGGTTTAAGTGGCGAGGAAAAATGAATAGTGATTACTTAGCAAACTTGAAGAGTTTGCAATAGTTGAGATTTTAGGAGAACTGAACGTCCTTTTACATTAAATTATGGACAGCCACAACTTTGAGTTCCCGCTTGGATCGGCGGACATTTAACGTTTCCATAACTGCAAAATACACAGCAATCGCTTGGCTTTGGTTTGAGGAAGGCTTTGCATTTCGGACATTCGTAGAAAAACATACACGAATCTGTCGGCATCGTTTCTGTTTTCTGATAATTGCATTTGGGGCAAGTTATTTCTGATTCTAAAATAATCTTGTTCATAAACTCTCTATTTTGCGACATATCCAATGTCATTGATGGCTTTTTTAATCTGTTCAAGCGTTACTAATTTGGGATTATAAACAACTTTGACGTTTTTGTTTTTATAATTGGCTTCGGCTGAAATTACGCCCTTCAGTTTTTTAAGTTCTTCGTTAATGTGTGTCGCACAACCTTCGCAAGTCATTCCTTCGACGGCGATTATTACCGTTTTTGGCTTCTCGGCTTCATTTTCGCTAATCGCATTTTCTTGATTTATTTCAGTTGTCGGCGGTTGCTGGCGGTTCAAAGCGGAAACGATGTAACCCGTATAATAAGGAAATGTAGCAAAAGCGACTATCAGAATAGTTGAACACCACAAAATAAATTGATTAAAGCGACTGATGGGCTTGGTTGCACAGACTTGACCGTCCTCGCATTTTTCACGCCGAAAGTAAGTTTGATAAAAACCAAAACCTAAAGCCAAAAATGCCGCCACTAAAAAATATGGTCGAAGCGTTTCAAAAATTGAAGCTACTCCAAAAGCACCTAAACCTAACGCCACCGACAAAACAGGCAGAACGCAACAAAGACTTGCGGCAATCGCCGTCATCACCGCACTTCCTAAAAATAAATGTTTAACCGATTCTTTCATAACTTCTTACCTCTTATGTATTTCGATAAAAGCGGGGCAAACTGCGTTCTTTCCTTTTCGGCTCAATTCTGTTTCACAAGCGGTCAGATGCTTTGACAAAGTTTTTCTAAAAACCTTCATTTTGCTGATTTGCTCATCTATCGCAGAAAGTTTTTGCTGTAATAAATCTTTTACTCTTTGGCATTCTTCCGCCCCGCCTGTAACTAATAAATCTTTAATTTCATCGAGCGAAAAACCAAAATCCTGAGCCTGTTTGATAAACGTAATTTGCTCAACCGTCTGCGAATCAAAAAGCCGATAACCGCCCTGAGTTCTGGAAACACTGCGAATAAGTTTCCTCTTTTCATAATAGCGAACCGTATCAATGCTCACGCGGGAAAGTTTTGCCAATTCACCGATTTGCAACGCAGATTTACTCATCAAAAAGATTATAAACCCTTGTCTTAACTCCAGAGTCAAGTGAGTTTGAGACATTAGCTAAAGTGATTTGAAATGTTTTGATTGAGTGTTGTTATGCTACAAATTTGTGATTCTGAAAATTATGATTTAACCGAAATCACAAAAGAGTGAAAAACTCTTAGATTTGGGTATAATAGTCGTTGATGAAACGCTTTTTGCCGCAAGTTACAATCGGTTTGATAATCGTGCTGATTACGGTTTTGCACTTTCTCACACCGCTTGATCAGGTCGTTTGGCACGAAATCTATCAGCGGCTTTATTATATTCCGATCATCGCCGCCGCCTTACTTTACGGACTGCGTGGCGGTCTTGCCGCTTCAATTTTTACAACCCTCGTTTATTCGCCGCATATTTTTCTGCATTGGCAGCACGGGCATTTCGATTACTCGATTAACCAATACGCCGAAATCGTTATTTTCAACCTCGTCGGCGGCGTGATGGGTGCACTCGGCGACCGTTTGAAGCAAGCAAGAGAGAAAGCCGAAAAAAATGCCGCTGAACGTCAGAAAGCCTACGACGAACTGCAAAAAACCTTCGAGCAGCTTCTCCAAGCCGAGAAACTTTCATCTCTGGGCGAACTTTCCGCCGGAATCGTTCACGAGGTCCGCAATCCGCTGGCGGCAATCAAAGGAGCGGTCGAGATTCTCGAAGACGAACTTGCTGCAGACAGTCCGCGCCGTGAATTTGCCGATTTAGCCAAAAAAGAAGTCGAAAGACTCGATAAGCTCGTTGGCGAATTCTTGCGTTTTGCGCGTCCTGCCACACTATCCGTGCAATTAAATGATTTGAACAAAATCGTCAAATCTGTTGCCGCGCTCGTTGAAAATCAAGCAAATTCTCAGTCAGTAAAAATCGAAAAAGATTTGCAGAAAAACTTGCCTGAAGTTTTAATTGACAGCGAACAAATCAAACAAGTTCTGCTGAATTTGGCGATCAATTCCCTGCAAGCGATGCCGGACGGCGGACAAATTGCTTTTCGCACTTCCGAAAACGGTAAGTTTTGCTTGGTCGAAGTTAAAGACTCCGGCGACGGCATTGACCAAAAAATCATTCCGAAGATTTTCGATCCTTTTTTTACCACGAAAGAGAAAGGTGTCGGGCTTGGACTTTCCATTGCTCATAAAATTGTCAATCAGCACGAAGGCACTTTATCCGTAGCGAATGATTCAGGGAAAACGGTATTCTCGCTACATTTGCCGAAAAATAGCTGACAGCTTTTATTTCTGTAAAGTTGTTTTTATTATGAGAATTTAAATCCCAATTCTCAGATTTATTCTACCTTTAAATTACCCGAAAGAACAGTAAGAACCAACAAATTTAGTAATTATTTTCAATTTAAATATAAGAAAACAATGATGTTAAGAGCGCGTCTGATAACAATTTTCGTTATTACTTCCCCACTACACCATCCAACTAATCAACCTAATCTAGTCATCCAGCCATCTCCGATAACAATCAGCACAAAACAAATTATCACCAACAACCTTCCACCCGTTTTTAACTAAAAATTTCTCAAACTCCCGCCACTTTCGTTTCTCATAATAATCTTCCAATTTACATATCAACCGATAATTACCACAAACCACACTCAAATAAATAAATGCCGAAAGTGGCTTGTCAGTCTTCCGCTTCCACCAATAACCCGACAAGCTAGAAAACTTAATCTTTTTGAGAAATTTAGCTGACATCTTCAAACCTCCCACTTTATTCAAACAACTCATTTTCAAATGGCAAAGCTACCAACTCATCATCCATCAAAAAAACATCCACCTTGTTCAAACCTCAATTTGCCACATTCCTATAAAACTCTCCGTGCAAATATT
>CADEFG010000637.1 GCA_902826505.1 uncultured Acidobacteriota bacterium | reverse complement strand
TTTCGTTCGGATTGCTTGAACTGATAAATAAACCCGCATAAACGCTTTCGCCGAGCGAAATATCGGAAATCTCGGCGGTCACGAAAGGTTCGCCGAAACGCGCGACGGACATCATAAATTTATCGCCTTTGCGCGCAAGCTGAATCACGTCGGCGGCGGTGACCGCCGATTTGACCGCTTCGGCGTTTGCGCCCGTCCGGCGGCGAAATTGCAACGCGGTCAAACCGTCGCCCTGAACAACGGCGCTGGTCTGCGCCGCGTCGGGTTCCAAACCGGCACGAATTATCAAACCCAGCTTTCGCTGCGATCGCGTGCCTTTTCCAATAAATCGCGCCCGCGCGGTCAGGATAAAATCGCCCTGAAGACGTTTCCATGCAAACTGAAAATCGTCGCTTTTGCCCGACTTATTCGTACCCGAACCTTCGAGCAGATACTGTCCGTTCGCGGCATTAAACGAAGTCTTGCCGGCTTTTTTGACCGCGCCGATGTCGGTGTTCGAGTCAAATAAAGCGGACGATTTATCCTGCGCAAAAACGGCGGCAGATATGAAAATTACAAATAAAGGCAAAACCAAAATGCATTTTGTTTTCATAAAAACCTCGATTTATCGCTGAAAGATCGTTTTGTTCAATGTGTGATCGCCCGTCAAACGAATATCGCGCGAAGAGCTGCCGACAAGGATCTTGAAATCGCCTTTTTCGGCAATCCAGCCCAACTTGTTTGGATCGTAAAACGCGAAAGAATTATGATCGAGCCGAACGGAAACCTGTTTTTTCTCACCGGCTTTGAGAAAAACTTTCTGAAAGCCTTTGAGTTCTTTGGCGGGGCGCGGCAAACTTGCCTGAACGTCCGCGACATAAATTTGCGCAACTTCCGCCGCGTCCGCGGTGCCCGTGTTTTCCAGTTCAAACCGAACCGTCAAAGCGGCGTCTTTGCCTTTTGTTAATTTAAGCGCGGAATATTTGAAATTCGTGTAGGAAAGTCCGTGACCGAACGGGAACAGCGGTTCGATATTTTTTGTGTCGAACCAGCGATAACCGACGAGAATGCCTTCGTCGTAGTTAATCGTTTTGCCGTCGCCCGGATAACGCCCGAAAGCGTTCGAATCTTCCCAGCGGCGCAAAAAGGTTGCCGGTAATTTGCCCGACGGCGATTGCTTGCCGAACAAAACATCGGCAATCGCGTTGCCGCCTTCCTGACCGTAATAAAACGCCTGCAAAACCGCCGGAACTTTGCCGAGCCATTTATCCATCAAAACCGGTGCGCCCGAAGTCATCACGACGATCGTGTTCGGATTCGCCTTGACGACCGCTTCGATCAAATCTTCCTGTTCTTTCGGAAGATTAAGATCGGTGCGGTCACGCGCTTCGACCTCGTCGGCATCGGAAAGTCCGGCGAAAATTATCGCGACATCCGATTTTGAAGCCGTTTCCGCCGCTTTCTGCAAAATATCGTTTTCGAGCCGCCGCCAGCCCAGCACCAGATCCGCATTGCCGCGATTTTCGTAATGCTCGACGCGAATTTTGCGCGGTTCGCCTGCCTTTAATTCGATTGCCGCCGCGTCCGTCAAGGTCGCGTGGTCGCCCCAAACGTCAACCAGAAGCTGATCGTCGAGATACAGCCGCCCGCCGTCGTTACTGCTCAAACTGATCGCATAACGTCCCGAAACGGAAGCGGTTAGCTGACCCGTCCAGCGATTCGAAAAAAGGTCTGACGGATAATTTTCCGCCGGCGAATTTGTGCCCCAGTGAAAATCAAGCACGGAATCAACCCGCGTAAAAGCCGGTGCGCCTTCAAAATTCATATTCGCAAAATATTCGCCCCGCAAACCGTTCGATTTGCCGTCGGGCGTCCGTAAATTTTCGGTCGGGATCGGTTTTGTATCTTCGAGCGCGACGATGCCGGGCGAAAAATCGATCTTTACTTTTTCGCCGACCGCTTTTTTAATTCCATCGAGCGGGCTCACCGAATAAAACGGGACGACCTGTGCCGATCCGCCGCCGCCGATTCGTGCCGTGTCCGCGTTTGGTCCGATGACCGCGATCGAACGCGTTTTTTTCGGATCGATCGGCAAGATATTCTTCTGATTTTGAAGCAAAACGATGCCGCCGCGCGCCGCATCGAGCGCGAGCGCCCGATGTTCGGGCGTATCGATCGAGCCTTTGTCCATCGGTTTGCCGTCCATCAAACCCGCCAAAAACATCACGCGCAGCAGCCTTCGAACCATTTCGTCAATTTGCTTTTCGGAAACTTCTTTCTCCGCGAGCGCTTTTTTGACCGCTTCGGCATTTAGGAAACTGCCGGTCGGCATTTCCAGATCCAAACCGTTTTGCAAAGTCGGGACGGTCGAATGCACCGCGCCCCAATCGCTCATCACAAGCCCTTGAAAATTCCAGCGCTTTTTCAAAACCTCGTTCAAAAGATAATTGTTTTCCGACGCATAAAAACCGTTCAAACGGTTGTAGGCTGCCATCACCGACCAGACATCGGCGTCCTCGACCGAAGCCCGAAACGCCGGAAAATAAATCTCGTTGAGAGTCCGTTCATCGACCAGAACGTCGATCGTCATGCGGTCGATCTCTTGATTGTTGGCGGCAAAATGTTTGACCGACGGAATGACGTTTTCCGATTGAATTCCTTTGATATAAGCGACTGCCATCGCCGCGGCAAGAAACGGGTCTTCGCCGAAACTCTCAAAATTTCTGCCCGCAAAAGGCGTGCGCTGGATATTCACGCAAGGTCCGAGCAGCACGTTTTTGTCCTTTGCTTTCGTTTCCTGCGCGATTGCCTGCGCGACGCGTTTGATGAGCGCCGTGTCAAAACTTGCGGCGAGCGCGATGCTCGAAGGAAACGAGGTTGCCGGAGCCTGCCGGACGCCGACCGGTCCGTCGGTCATTTTCAGCGACGGAATTCCGAGACGCGGAATCGGCACCGTATCGAAACCCGTTCCGGCAAGCAGCGAGATTTTTTCGTCGAGCGTTAACTGTTTGAGAAGGTTTTCAATTTTTGCCTCATTTGACCGATTCGGTTTTTGGGCGCCAATTGTAATCAGACAAACACAATTTGCCAAAAGAATAACCGCCGCAATTTTACGCAGGATGTTTCGCAGAATCACCATCAAATCTCTCCGAACTTTTGAATTATATTGAAAATAAAGATGTGCAAAAAACATCGGGAAGCAGATGTTTTTACAGTTTTGAAAAAGATTCTACCACAATTTCGCGACTTTGTTGCACAGCCTTGCAAAAGATCGTAAAGTACAAAATAATCGGAAATAAATAGTTTTATTCAAAAAATAAATACACCGGTTTTTAGGTTTCCAAATATTTTAGATTTACTTTGCGGCTTGGCGGGAAA
>CADEFG010000636.1:1813-3368 GCA_902826505.1 uncultured Acidobacteriota bacterium | reverse complement strand
GGATGGCGTGCTGGGCGGTGACGGCGGTTTTGTCAGCGACGTCTTGCTCATCAGTGACGGCGTACTGATCAGCGACAGAAAAATGGCAAATAGTGTACTTAATGGTGATGACAACTAAATAAAAAGGAGAAAATTAGGAGGAAATCACTATGAAATTACAACTTGCCTATAACTACGCCGAAAATCACAAAACAAATTCTCTCGAATATATTATTTCCAATGCAGTTGCCAATCAAAGCCGTGTTCAGATTCTGACCGAAGCCGACAAACAGGAAGTCCTGGAATTTTTGAAAGTGCGTCCCGTTCATACGGTCGTGATGACCAGCTTCATCCACGACAACGGCATGGAAAGCGCAAGCAATCGCGGCAGCTTTTACGGTTACCGAAACTTTGCGGGCAATCTCGAAGGAGTTGCTTTGATCGGACACACGACGCTCGTCGAAGTTCGTTCCGACGATGCGCTGACAACACTTGCCTTGAAAGCCAGAGAATCCGAAACACCGATTCATATTATGATGTCGGACGGCAACTCGATCGAAAGTTTCTGGCAGTATTATTCGAACAACGATCAACAGCCGCGTCTCGTTTGCGAAGAACGGCTCTTTGAGATCAAACATCCGGTGATGGTGCGCGAAGCGGTCGAGGGGCTGCGTCTCGCAACTGCCGAAGAATTGATCCCGATCGCCGAAGCACACGCCGAATTCGCGTTTGAAGAATCGGGCGTCAATCCGCTGGAAAAAGACCGCGAGGGTTTTCTGAAACGCGTTCTGCGCCGCATCGAACAAGGCAGAATCTGGGTTGTTTTCAACGAAGACAAACTGGTTTTCAAATCTGACATTGTCGCCGAAACCACTGAAGTGATGTATCTCGAAGGGATTTATGTCAATCCTGAATATCGCGGAAAAGGTATCGGAGCCAACTGGTTGTCGCAACTGAGCAGAACCTTGCTTGAAAAAGTAAAGCACGTCTGCTTACTGAGCAATGTTGATTTTCAGCAAGCGCATCATGCTTATCTGAAAGCCGGCTTCAAATCCAAAGATTGTTGCGTAACAATGTTTGTTTGAATCGTTTAGCAAAAAAGGTATGGACAAAGAAGTTAATATTGTTCATAATGTTCTTTGGCTTACATAAAGCCGTCCATACCTTAACTAATATTTAAATCGCCCACCGTTGCTTTGCCGAATCAATTGAAATAATCCAGATAGATGAATTTTGATATTTAGAATCCGATAATCTTTAGCCTTTTTATTAGTCTGAAAAATCTCTGTTAGCTAACAATTTACCGGTTTTGACTAATAAATTGCAGTTCATTTCTCACTTAAATGTATGAAAACGCAGGAAATGACAAAAAAGTATATGTTGGGAGTAATCGCCATCGGCTTTCTCTGCCTCGTTACTGCAATCGTCACCCTTCCACTTGACAAAATCGACCTGCGCTTTCTGTTTTTGGCAGCTTTCACCGTCGGATTAGGTTCGCGCATCACGGTTCAGATACCCAAATTCAAATCGCATATTTCGGTTTCCGATACTTTTATCTTTTTCGCGTTGCTTTTCT
>CADEFG010000636.1:0-1803 GCA_902826505.1 uncultured Acidobacteriota bacterium | reverse complement strand
TGCTTTTCTTTGGCGGAGAAGCTGCCGTAATTTTAGCGGGCATCGAGGCTTTTTGTTCAGCCTGGCGGTTTTGCAACAAAAAAATAACCGTCTTTTTCAATACCGGTGCGATGGCGCTTTCAACCTCGATGGTCGTCGTCGCCCTTCGTTTATTGGGCATCGATACCGAAGCCGAGCTTCACGGACACGAAATCAACGATTTTATCACGACCGTTACCGTGATCGCGTTTGTCCAATTTTTTGCCAATACCGGTTTATCTTCGATCTATGGCGCGTTGAAAAGCGAAATGCCCTGGTGGGAAACTTGGAAAACCCACTATTTATGGACTTTTATTACCTATTCGATCGGCGCGGTCGGTGCCGGAGCATTGGTCAGAATCGTTGACAGCGTCGGTTTTAGCGCGTTGATTGCGACGATTCCGATCATTCTTTTTGTTTATCTGACGTACCGGATGTATCTCAAAAATGTCGAGATGTCGCTCACGCAAGCCGAGCAAGCCAAAGACCACGCCGAGATTCTGGAAAAACAATCCGTCGCCCTTGCCGAATCGGAAGAGCGTTTTCGGAGCGCTTTTAATTATGCCCCGATCGGTATTGCGCTCGTTTCGCCAAACGGCGTCTGGCTCAAAGTTAATCGCGCACTTTGTAAGATTTTAGGCTACACGGAAGACGAATTTTTAGCCCGCGATTTTCAATCGATGATATTTACCGAAGATTTGGGAAATACTTTGATAAAAATTCACGAGCTGCTTTCGGGCAAAGTTCCGAGCTGTCAGATGGAACACCGGTATCTTCATAAATTGGGGCAGACCGTCTGGGCTTCGTGGAGCGTGTCGACGACCAGCCATTCGGCGTCCGAACAGCCGAATCTGATCTTCCAAATTCAGGATATTACGGATCGCAAGCTCGCTGAAGAAAAACTTCAGTACGAAGCGGCGCACGATGCGCTGACCGGTTTGCCGAATCGGGCGCGGTTTATGCTGAAACTCGATCAGGCGCTCGAAAAAGTGCACGACGATCCGAGTTATAAAGTCAGTGTTCTTTTTATTGACCTTGATCGTTTTAAGGTCATTAACGACAGTCTCGGACACCTGATCGGCGACGAACTGCTGATCGGAATTGCCGAACGTCTGCGCGAATGTTTGCGTCCCTCGGATATGGTTGCGCGGCTTGGCGGCGACGAATTTACGATTCTCGTCGAAGGGAAATATGAATCGAAGGAAGTGATCCGGATTGCCGAACGGATTCAGGAAAAATTCCTGATCCCGTTCAATCTGAGCGGACACGAAGTTTACAGTTCGGCAAGCATCGGAATTTTGCACGCGACCGAAAATCATCATCTTCCCGAAGATCTGATGCGCGACGCCGATACCGCCATGTATCAGGCGAAACGCGCCGGGAAGGCGCGGCACGAAGTCTTTGACCAGGATATGCACGAAGCCGTCAAAGAAATTCTCCAGCTCGAAACGGATTTGCGAAAAGCGGTCGAAAAGGACGAGTTTTATATAAATTATCAGCCGATCTATTCGCTGGCGACCGAGCGGATTGACGGCTTTGAAGCGTTGGCGCGTTGGAATCACACGACTTTCGGCGATATTCAACCTTCCAAGTTTATTCCGCTCGCGGAAGAAATCGGCTTGATCGACGTGCTTGGCGAACATATTTTGAGAAAAGCCTGTTCGCAAATGCGCTCGCTCAAAGAATCGATGCCCGATTCGTCGTCCCTGATCCTGAGCGTCAATCTTTCGTGCAAACAATTTGCCAACCCGAATCTGGTCAACAAGATCAAACAGGTTCTTCAGG
>CADEFG010000635.1 GCA_902826505.1 uncultured Acidobacteriota bacterium | reverse complement strand
ACAAACGACCCAAACGGGATTGCCTGCGGTGTCGGTCGCCAGCCGTAAATTCCTTCGGGACTCGCGAGCCGCTGGAGAATTCCGAAAAACGCCATCACCGCCCCGAAAATCACGACGACCACGACGATTTTCCGCAAACGCTCGGGACTATTGATAAATACAAACGCGGCGGCAAAAAAGACTATGAAAATAATGAGCTGGACAACTGCCAGCCGCGTCGCGTAAGGATTTATCGAAAGCGAGCTGATCGCCGGAACCGAAAGCAAACCGTCCGCCACCCCGGGACTGCGAAACGGTAAAAGCTGAATCACGCCGATCGAGATCAATCCGAGAACCGGAATTTGCAAAAGATTCGTGCTGAACCGAAATTCGCCTGCAAACCACGCATCAGCCAACCAGAAAACCGCGACCAAACCTGTCAAAATCGAGATAAAACCAAAAGCCCAGGTTTCGACCGCGCCGTAGGCAAGCGTCGAAAAGATCAAAATCACGCAAAGCAACGCAAAAATTATCCCGCTGAGACGCGAAGTTTTTTCGGTCGCCGCCGATTCTTCGATCAAATCCGCCGCGTTTGAATTTTCGTGTTCCTGATGTTCGTTTTGCATTAAGTCCAAAATCGCAAGTTCCAAGTCCAAAATCGCAAGTTCCAAGTCTCAAATCGCCAATCCTGATTCTTTTACCTGAAACTTGAGACTTGGGACTTGGGACCAATTTTATTGCCCGTTCAAACTAAAATCGTCAAACCACAATTTCCCCGAAATCGGGCAAAGCGTCGTGTTGCAGGTCGCGCGCACCAGCCGGATCGTCACGGCTTCGGTCGTTTCCGGCACGACAAATTCCGCTTTCAAACTTGTCCAATCGGCATTCGCAGAAACCGTTTCGGTCGAAGCCAAAACCTTGTTGTCCGCGGCATCGACAAGCTCCCATTTGACGGTCGCTGAGGTTTTCAGCTCCGATTTATAAAACGTCTCGAAAACGTATTTTTTGTGTGCCTCGACGACGACAGTTTGCGAAACCGTGCGCAACGCTTTGCCGTCGGAACTGTTGAAAATCAGCTTCAAACTAATATTCCCGCCGTGTTTTTGCGTATTGTCAATCCCGATTTGCGGTTCGACGCCTTCGGCGATCTGCCACTCAAAAACGCCCGGAGTTTTCGGGTTATCGGCTTCGAAACCGCCGTTCGTGACGCGCCCGAGCGCAATTTTTTTATCATCCGAATCGGTATTATTTGAGTAAATCTGCAAAGCCGCGCGGTATTTTTTGGCTTCGATCATCATTTGATAAATCTCATCGCCGTTTGCTTTAAAGTCGCTTTTCCGCGCCGCTTCCGAAAGACTGTTCCAAACCTCAAACGATTCGTCAAAACGTTTTTCCTTGGCGAGCACCAAGGCAAAAGCCGCTTTCAGATTAGCGGAATCGCCGACATAACTTTTGATCCGTGCCGTGTCGCCTTGAAACAATTGCCAGGCGCTCGCAACTGCCGGATTCGCAAAAGTTTTATCGGTTTCCGCCGCTTTGCGAATTTCCGCAAAAGCTTCTTCGGATTTGCCCTGCCGCAAAAGAAAATTCCCGAGCGCCCATTGCACCTGCGAGTAATTCGGCGCAAGCGCGAGCGCTTTTCGCAAAGCCTTTTCCGCTTCCGGCGGATCGCCGTTTCGTTCACGCGCTTTGCCGAGCTCAAACCACAGTCTGTAATCAGACGGCGAGAGCGCGACTGCCTGTTCGTATTCCGCCAGCGATTTCGGTAAATCTTCGGGCAGAAACGTTTTTTCGTGGAGAACCGCCGAGGCAAAATGAGTTTGCGGGTCATTCGGCGCTAAATTGACGGAAAAATCGGCGATTTCCTTGTAAATCGCCCGCGCCGCAATCGTATTGGCAAAAAACCATTTGGCGCCGAAATAAGTAAATATCACGCACAACACCGCCAGAAACGGAACGATTGCGCGTAACGCGGTCGAATTAAGTTTGATTGATCTGGTCGCCATCTGAAATTTCCGATTTTCAATTTACGAGTGGTCGCCGCTTGAATCGTTTTTTCGTCGAATTGACGCTCTGTTAACAATGATGATTTAATTCAAATAAATCGCAAATTGCAAATTGAAAATCGCAATTCACTCAAAATCTACGGGTTCGATTTTTATCAGGGCGCGTTTGAGTGAAACATTTGCTTCATCGCAAATTATTCTGACTTCTTTTAATCTTTCCGGTGAAATATTTCTAAAGGACAGCAAAATTTCCTGCACTTCGTTTTGTTTACAGATCGATCCGAGCGAACCGTTGCCGCCGTAAACTTTCAACCCGTGAATAACTTTGTCTTTTTTGAGCGGATCGTCGACCACAAAACCGATCGGCTTGTATTCCCATCCAGGGTTATTTTTGAGTTCGCGCAAAACCATTTCGCCGCCGTCGCCCGCGCCGTAGATCGAAACATTGCGCCCGTCGCCGGCGTTCGGCATCGGTAAAAGATGCCGAAAAAGTCGAAAAGCCATCCGGCTTCCGGCAATTGCCAAAAACAAGAGCAACCCGTCAAGAATAAACACCGCCCGCGAGAAATTTTGAAAACGGTAAAAAAGCAAAACCGCCAGAATGCTTAAAACCGACCCGATCGCCACGCCTTTGAAAAACGTTACAAAATCGCGGATGCTCGTGTAGCGCCAGATTCCGCGGTAAACTCCGGCAAACAGAAAGGCAAACAATTTGACGACGATCAAAAGCGGCAGCGTTTGGATAAAAAGTTGCCAATTGGCAGTCTCTTCAAACGAACCGAACAGCAAGGCGTAGGCGCCATAATACGAAAGCGTGATCAGAATCGCGTCCAAAATCACTTCAAAAATCCGCCGTTTGTGCGAAAGATTGAGCAAAAATCCGAATGCGGCATGGTTTTGTAAAGCAAGGTCTTCCTCTTGCTCTTTATAAACCTTAACCTTCGCCAGAAAAACGCCGACGATCGTCAAGATAATCGTAAAAACCGCGATCAGCGCGATACTTTGCGTGGTTTCGAGCTGCCGTACAAAAAGCGCGATCGCCCCGGCTAAGATCGCAAAACCGTAAAGCATCAGCACGGCGTTGCGTTCGGAAAGTCCGAGCGCGACCAGCCGGTGCGACGTATGATCGCGTCCGCCCTGCGAGGCTTTTCTGCCCCACAATTTTCTGAGAATCGTCACAAATGTCGTGTCGAAAATCGGGACGAAAAGAATCAGCGCGGGAACTGCCAGAATCGTCATCACACCGCGTGAGCGTCCGCCGACCTGATTCATCAAAACCGAACCGGCAAGCAGGAACCCGACAAACATCGAACCGCAATCGCCCATAAAGATCGAAGCCGGATTACAGTTAAAAAACAAAAATCCGACCAGTTCGCCTAAAAA
>CADEFG010000634.1 GCA_902826505.1 uncultured Acidobacteriota bacterium | reverse complement strand
CCGCGCAAACGCAAACGGCGTTTCGGGCGCTGACGCCGGCGTATGCTTCGCCCGAACAATTGAAAGGCGAATCGCTGACAACCGCTTCGGATATTTACAGTTTAGGAGTGGTTTTATATGAATTGCTGACAACCGAACGTCCGTTTCAATTTGATGGCAAAAGTTTGGACGAGATTATCAAAACTGTGACCGAATTTGAACCTGTGCCGCCGTCGGCAAAGCCAAAAGCCAAAAGCCAAAATCCAAAATCTCTCAAAGGCGATTTGGACAATATCGCGCTGATGGCGCTCAGAAAAGAACCGGAACGGCGTTACAAATCGGTCGAGTCGTTTGCCGATGACATCGAAAGATATTTGAAAGGCTTACCCGTCGCGGCGCGTTCGAATACTTCGCAATATCGCGCTTCGAAATTCATCAAACGACATAAAGTTGGAGTTTTGGCAGCGAGTTTGATTTTGCTGAGTTTAATCGGCGGTGTGATTTCCACGATCTGGCAGGCAAGTCGTGCCGAGGCGCAGAAACAAAAAGCCGAAAAACGCTTCGGGGAAGTCCGGAAGATTGCCGGTTCTTTCATTTTTGAAATTTCGCCGAAAATCGAAAATCTGGCGGGCGCGATGGAAGCGCGGGAAATTTTAGTGAAACGGGCTTTGGAATATCTCGACAATCTGCAGCGCGAATCAAGCGACGACCGCGATCTGCAACGCGAACTCGCCGCCGCTTATGAAAAAGTCGGCGACATTCAGGGCAGATTAAACCAGCCGAGTTTGGGCGACACGAAAGCGGCTCTCGAAAGTTACCGCAAAGCCCAGAATTTGCGTGAATCGGTTTTGGCGGCTGACCCGGGAAATCCCGAAAAGCAAAGCGAACTCGCCAACGATTACGAACAGATCGGGTATCTTTTATGGTGGTCGAGCGATACCAAAAAGGCGGTCGAGCTTTATCAAAATTCGCTCGCGATGCGCGAAAAACTAGTCCGTGAAAATCCCGCCAGTAAAGACTTTCGCCAACGGCTTGCCAAATTGCAGATGCTATACGGCGATATTCATGCCTGGGATAAAGAAACCGAAAATGCTTTGAGCCATTATCGCCCGGCACTCGAAATTCTGGAAAAGCTAACCGCCGAAATGCCCGACGAACCGGCAGTCAAAGGCGATTTGGCGCGATGTCACGCACGTTTAAGCGATGTTTTTATCACGGCGGACGATTTGGACACCGCGTTGCTTGAAACCGAAAAGTCTTTGGCTATTTATGAGCCGCTGGTTGCCGCCGCGCCTTCCGATTTGAAACAGCGGCGCGGAATGTGGATCGCTTATTTTCGTCAATGCCAGATTTATCTCGGCAAAAAAGATTTGGCGAAAGCCGCCGCGAGCTGCCGAAAAATTTCCGAAATGGCGGAAGCCGATTTTCTCGCCGACCCGCAAAACGAAACGGCACAGCACGAACGCGCGATCGGTTTTTATCATTTAGGCGAACTGTTAATGCTTGAAAAAAAATTTCCCGAAGCGCAGAAAAATTACGAAAAGTCGCTCGCGATTGTCAGCGAAAAAGCTGCCGAAGCCGACGACAAAAGCGAATACCAGCGCGATATGGCGCTCGATTATACGGCAATCGGCAAACTGCAGATGGAAAACGGACAATTGCCGTCGGCTCTGGAAAATCAATTAAAAGCACAAAAACTGCTTGAAGAAATCTTAGGCAACGATGCGGAAAACACTGCTCCTCAAATTGATCTGGCAAAAGTTCACCAGCAAATCGGCAAGATCAAATTACGGCAAAAAGAGCTCGCCCAAGCCAAAACACAGTTCGGCGAAGCCTTAAAAATTCTGCAGCAGCTCGACGATCGAAACGCGCTCAACGATTTGGATAAAAAAATACTTGCCGAACTTGTTGGCGATATGCAAAAAAATCGCTAAGCCAAGGGCGTTAAAACCTTTGCCTTAGCGATTGTTACTATTTTTAGCGCGGTTTGGCGTTTTTGACGTATTTGTCAAACCATTGAACCATCTCAAAGAGCGTGTGTTCGGTTGATTCTTTGGCAGAATAACCGTGCGATTCGAGCGGGAGCATCACCAATCGTGCCGTCCCGCCGTTGCCCTGGATCGCGGCAAAAAGCCGTTCGGATTGAATCGGGAAAGTGCCCTGATTGTTGTCGGCTTCGCCGTGAATCATCAAGATCGGCTCTTTGATCTTGTCGGCGAAAAAGAACGGCGACACGTTTTGATAAAGCTCTTTCGCTTCCCAGAAAGTGCGGCGTTCGGATTGGAACCCGAATGGTGTGAGCGTCCGGTTATACGCGCCCGAACGCGCGATGCCGGCGCGGAACATATCCGAATGCGCGAGCAGATTCGCCGTCATAAAAGCGCCGTAGCTATGACCGCCGACCCCGACGCGGTCGCGGTCAGTAACGCCCATCTCGACGGCTTTATCGATTGCCGCCTGCGCCGAATCGACGATCTGTTTGACAAAAGTATCGTTGACCGTCAGCGGATCGCCGACGATCGGCATCGTCGTTTCGTCCAAAACGGCGTAACCTTGGAGCAGAAAGAAAAGATGCGAAATTCCGCCGACCTGCGTGAAACGGTTGGTCGAACCCGAGACCTGTCCGGCGGTCGAAGCGTCGGTAAATTCGAGCGGGTAAGCCCAAACCAGCGTCGGGAGGCGCGTTCCTTCCTTGTAATTCGGCGGCAGATAAAGCGTAAAGGATAAATCGACCCCGTCGGCGCGTTTGTATTTGACGAGCTTTTTCGTAATCCCGCGCAGCTGCGGCGTCGGGTCCTTAAATTCGGTCAATTGTTTATTTGCCAGCGCCGTGCAGATTTGGTTCGGCGGACAGCGAAATTGCAAATACAGGTTCGGCGGTTCGGAAATTGACTCGCGGCGCGTGATGAACTGCGTTCCGTCCGCGTTTTGCATGGAAACGAAACTTTCATACGACGCATTATCGGCGCGGAAAATCTCCTCGGTTTTCAAAGTTTGCAAATTCATTCTTCGCAAAAACGGTCGGTCGCCTTCGGGCGAAGCGCCCGCGCCGGAAAGAAAAATATCGTCGCCGTTTTGCTGAATCACGAAAAAGCCGTTCGGCAGACGTTTCGTGACCGGCTGCCCGATGTCGCCGTAACGGTCGTTGATGTTCAGATCGGAAATCAGTTTCGGCGCCGACGGATTGCGGTAATCGACCGAGAAAATGCGGCGGCGCTGCGTATCGCGGTTGTAATCGTAGAAAAACATCAAACCGTCCTTCTCGCCGAATTGTCTGCCTTGATAGCGTTGTTCGATATTTATTAAATCATTCGGCGCGGCGGAAAAAGGCGCGCTGATTTTAACCATTTTGTCGCGCAAAGCCGCTTTTGTTTTCGGGTTTCCGCCGTCTAAA
>CADEFG010000633.1 GCA_902826505.1 uncultured Acidobacteriota bacterium | reverse complement strand
CGGGTAAACATTCTTTCCCAAAAGGGAAATATCCTGAAAAAACTTTTCACATTTTTATTTTTATCGATGACGCTCTTGTCCTTCGCGGCGTGCGGTGCGCGGTCGGATGAAACGACGCCCGAAATGGCGCAGAGTCTTTTAAAGGTGCGCGGGTTCGATTTTACCGAGGACGAATTTTTCAAAGCGATTTCGCAAAGCGACGCGCCGGCGGTCAAACTTTTTTTACAGGGCGGGATCAATCCGAACGTCAAAAATAAAAAAGGTGAAACCGCGCTGACCTATGCCGCCGCCATCGCCGACGTGCCGACGGTCAAGATTTTGATCGAAAAAGCCGATATCAACGAGCGCGACGACGCGGGCAATATGCCGATGTTTGTGGCTTTGAAAAATAAACGCGAGGAGATTTTTAATTTTCTGCTCGACAATAATGCCGATCCGAACAGCAACGGCAGCGCAAAAAGCATCAAAAACCAAACCGTTCTGTATCTCGCCGTGATCCTTCAAAAAACCGATCTGATCCGAAAACTGCTCGACAAAGGCGCTGATCCGAATATCGCCGACAGCGGCGGCGCGTTTCCGGTTTCCGAACAGATCCTTTATTCGCGCCCGGACATCGAGATCGTCAAATTACTTTTAGACAAAATGAAGGACGTCAATAAACAGGAAACCAACGGTTCGACGCTTCTGATCTATGCCGCGAAAAATGCAAATATGCCGTCCGAAACGCAAAAAGAGATCATCAAAATGCTGCTCGACAAAGGCGCGGACAAAAATCTCAAAGACAAAAACGGTAAAACCGCGCTCGATTGGGCAAAAGAAAGAAAAAATACGGCGGCGATCGAATCGCTGAAATGATGTAAAATTGAAAATGAAACGCGGAAAATATTGTTCGGCAATATAATTTCCCGTTTTCCATCATCCATTAAAAGAATGCTTCTGGTTATCGACAATTACGATTCGTTCACCTACAATCTCGTCCAGTATCTGGGCGCGCTCGGCGCACAAATGCAGGTGCGCCGCAACGATGAGGTTTCAATTGACGAGATCGAAAACGAGCTGAAACCCGCAAAGATTTTGATCTCGCCCGGACCGGGAACGCCCGATGACGCCGGCGTTTCGCTCGCGGTTTTGGAGAAATTCGGCGAAACGATTCCGATTCTCGGCGTCTGTCTCGGGCATCAGGCGATCGGACAAACTTTCGGCGGCAAGGTCGTGCGCGCGCCCGAACCGGTTCACGGCAAACCGGTCGAGATCTGCCACGACGGAAAAACCCTTTTTGCCGGTTTAACTTACCGCTTTCGCGCCGCCCGTTATCACTCGCTCGTCGTCGAACGCGAAACGCTGCCCGATTGTCTGGAAATTTCCGCGACTTCGCCCGACGGTTTGATCATGGCTCTGCGTCATAAAACCTTAAAAATCGAAGGCGTCCAGTTTCATCCCGAATCGATTCTCACGAAAGAAGGCAAAAAACTCTTGCAAAACTTCCTAAATCTCTGAGATAGTAGATATTGTGTTAGAATCTAAACTTCCCGGTTTCTTTCGCAACTTCGAACAATTTACTCCTGCACTTTACTCTTTTCTCTTTCCCTGCCTTAAAATATGTTTATGTCGAAAACACAATGGCTTTTCGCGGCGCCGTTATCAGCGACCAACAGCAAAGCCGACACACCGCTTTTTCCCTATTTGAATCGCCTGATCCGCGGCGAAAATCTGGAGGTGGACGAAGCCTCGGATTTTTTTCGGGCGCTGACCGAGATCAACGCCAATCCCGCGCAGGTTGCCGCCTGTCTGACCGCGCTGACCGCCAAGGGAGAAACTGCCTCAGAACTCGCCGGAATGGCGCGTGTGATGCGTCAGCAAGCCGTCAAGATAAAAACCCGGCATAAGAATTTTATTGATCTCGCAGGCACCGGTTCGAGCATCGCCAAAACTTTTAATGTTTCGACCGCCGCCGCGTTCGTCGCCGCCGGAGCCGGTTTAGTAGTTGCCAAACACGGTAATCGCGCCGTCATGAGCGATACGGGAAGCGCCGATGTGCTTGCCAAGCTCGGCGTCAAGATTTCGAGCGAACCCGCAGTTTCGCAAACCAGCCTGAACGGCGCGGGGATTTGTTTTATGTTCGCCCCGAAATTTCACCCGACCCTGCGGCGTGTCGGCGATATTCGCCGCGCGCTCGGCATTCGCACATCGCTCAATCTTTTGGGAGTTTTATCGAATCCGGCAAACGCGCCGAAACAGCTGATCGGCGTTTGGCATCCGTCACTGCTCGAACCGATGGCGCAGGCGCTTGCCATTTTGGGGACAAAAAAAACCTGGGTCGTGCACGGCGCGGACGGTTTGGACGAAATCACGCTCGCGGACGAAACGATCGTCGTCGAGGTGACGGGAACCGAAGTCCGCGAGTTTCGCGTCGCGCCCGAAGATTTTAAACTCCAGCGCGGCGAGATCGAACATTTAAAAACGGAAACTCCGGACGAAAGCGCGGAGATCATCCGCGCTGTTTTGAGCAGTAAACGCCGCGACGAAGCGCGTTCGCTCGTCGTTCTGAACGCCGCCGCCGCGCTGATCATCGGCGGAATCGTCGAAGACCCGATTCACGCCGCCCGGCTCGCCGAACAATCCATCGACAGCGGGCAGGCGCAAAACAAACTCGATCGATTGATCCAAACGACAAACAAACGTTAAATCGTCAATCGTCAATCGTTAATTGTTTTCTTATTGACAATTAATGATTTACGATTAACGATTTACAAATATGCCTTTCAGTTGGCTTTACGGCAAAATCACGAACTTTCGGAATGCGCTTTACGACAAAGGCGTTTTCAAATCCTCGGCGCTCGGCGCGCCCGTCATCAGCATCGGAAATATCACGGTCGGCGGAACGGGCAAAACTCCGCTGGTCGCATTTGTTGCCGAAATTTTAGCCGAACGCGGCGCAAAAGTTTGTATTTTGACACGCGGTTACGGGCGCGAAAATCCCCGACAGCGGGTTTTGGTTTCCGACGGCGAAAAGATTTTAGCGAATGCCGGACAAGCGGGCGACGAACCGTTTGAGCTCGCCCGAAAACTTTTGGGAAAAGCCGTGGTGATCGCCGACGCCAATCGCATCACAGCGGCAAATTGGGCGCAGGAAATCTTCGGCGTCAGCGTTTTTGTGCTCGACGACGCCTTTCAGCATCGCCGCGTACGGCGCGATCTGGACATCGTCACGATCGACGCGACCAACGCTTTCGGAAACTCGAAAACGCTGCCGTTCGGAATTTTGCGCGAACCGCTCGAAAATCTCAAACGCGCCGGTCTGATCGTTCTGACGCGCGCCAATCTGGTTGATAAAAACCAAATTTCAGATTTAAAATCAGAGATTGCCCGATTTAATC
>CADEFG010000632.1 GCA_902826505.1 uncultured Acidobacteriota bacterium | reverse complement strand
CAACGTCGGGCGCGAGATGCGCAAACGCGCCGACCGCGCCCGAGATTTTGCCGACCGAAATGATTTCTTTGGCTTTTTCCAAACGTTCGCGGTTGCGTTTGAATTCCGAATACCACAACGCCCAAACAAGTCCGAACGAAGTCGGTTCGGCGTGAATGCCGTGCGTTCTGCCGATCTGCGGCGTGTCCTTAAATTCAAAAGCGCGGCGGCGCAAAACCTCCAAAAGCGCGTCGATTTTCGGCAATAAAACCTCGCACGCTTCTTTCAAAAGCAGCGCATTCGCCGTGTCGACGACGTCCGACGAGGTTAAACCGTAATGGACGAAACGCGCCGCGTCGCCGATATTTTCCGCGAGATTCGTCGTAAAAGCGATGACGTCGTGATCGGTCGTCTTCTCGATTTCGTTGACTCTTTCAACCGTAAAAGCGGCTTTCGATTTTATTTCTGCGAGCGCGTTTTCGGGAATGATTCCGTCCTCGGCGTGAACTTCGCAGACCGCGATTTCGACATCGAGCCATTTCTGAAACTTGTTTTGGAGCGACCAGATCGCGCCCATTTCGGGTAAAGTGTAGCGTTCAATCATAAATCAAAAAAGATATTATTACTTTTTGCGCCGAAAAATGGAAATTTGGCACAGGCGATTTAATTTTACGAAAATTTGCCTTTTAAGAAACGCATGGCGCGCCGCACGCATGTCGTTGATTTTGCAAAAAATCATTTTCCGGGCGGTCATTCTAAAAGTTATGAAAACGAAACGCGCAAAAAAAAAAGCCAGGATCAGCCCGCTTCAAGCAGGAATTAAACCGCCGCCTGAAAAATGCTGGTATTGCGGACTCAATGCCGATGCGGGTGCGCAAGCCGCAATTGTTTTAACAAAGCCCGACGATGATTTTCAATATTTTATTTCCGATCCCGAGGAGGAAAAAAAAATCGCTACGCAGGTCGAAATCCCGCGCTGCGCCGAGTGTCAAATCGCTCATCACAAAGTGGACGATCCGCGCTGGATAAGCCTGCTGTTCTGTCTGGCGGGCGTCGCGCTGCTCGGAGTTTATTTCGGCATCTTCATAAAAACGTTTTCCTGGTGGGTTTATTTGGTGATCGGACTTGTCGTCAGCGCCGCGATCACCGGAATCGCGATCGGAGCCAATCGCAATCTTCTTACGCTTCCGGGAAATATAAAACCGCTCTCCAACGCCGAAAATCACCCTGAAGTCCATAAATTGGAGTTAAAAGGCTGGAAAATCAAAAGGTAAGTAATTTTTTCGGGTTATTTTGGCTTGGCACAAAAAGTCGGCACGGGGCGTTAATCGGGAATCGCAAATCGCAAATCGAATAAAACTTTAAATCTTGAAGTGAACCGGGCATTTTGCTTAACGATTGACGATTGACGATTTTCGATTCCCGATTGACGGTTCCCACGCTTGGTGACATTTTTCTGCAAAACTGGTTATTTTGCAGATTGCACCAAAAATCGGCTGAGAGGCTTTGGCGAGTGCGCCAAATTTCCCGGGAAATCGAATTACCGCGAATCGTCCGGACTTGGATTTTCGCCGTCCATTCCTTTATCGAGATTCTTTTCGTTGACCTCGGTATGTTTATCGCCGAGGACGTCTTCGATATAAACCGACTGGACAAGCACGACGATGAGCGCGAGCAGCGGGGTCGCGAGGATTAAACCGACGCCGCCGATCAGCACGCTCAGCGCGAGCTGCGCGACAACCGTCAGCGCGGGCGGCAGCTCGACCGTTTGACGTTCGATAAACGGTGTCACGAGATTCGATTCGATGATCTGGACGGCGACAAAGAGGATCAAAACATAAACGGCGCTGATCGGGCTTTCGATGAACGCCAGCAGAATCGCGGGAACGGCTGACAGAATCGGTCCGAAATTCGGGATGAACGACAACAATCCGGCGATCAAACCCAAGGTCAGCGAAAGCGGAACGCCGAGAATCCATAAACCGATCCAGGTCAGAAGTCCGATAAAGATCATCGAAGCGACCTTGCCGATGAGCCACCAGCTCAAAGTTGTCCCGATTTCCGTTAAAACCTCAAAAACCCGCGGGCGCGAGGCAATCGGGAAAAGTTTTGTCAAACCGTTCGCATAAAAGCGCGGTTCGCTCGCCAGGTAGATCGCGAGCAAGATCATCACGAACAAGTTTCCGATCGCGCCGAGCGTTGAAGAAAAATACCCGCCGACGCTCGTTAAAATACTCGCGACTTCGATTTTTTCTTTAATATCGTTGACGCTCGGGAGTTGTTCGATCAAAGTTCTGCCCCAACCGAATTGCGAAACGTAATTACTGACCTTTTGCGCCGAAACGGGCAGTTCCTGCCGGAGATGACGAACCTGTTCGGCGATCGAAGGCGCGAGCAAGGCAATCGCGCCCGCCAGAATTCCGAGCAATAAGACCGAGACGAGCAAGATCGACAAACCCTCGGAAAGTTTCGTGTAGCGATTGACCAGATCAGCCAGCCCGCGCAGGAAAATCGCCACCAAAATCGCGCCGAAAAGCAGCAGGATGACATCGAAAACGTAGATGATCGCGAGCACTAGCAGAAATGAGATAATGACAACGCCGACGACGATCAAGTCGCCGCTTTCGATCTGGGACAGGCGCCCCGTTCCACTCTCGACCAAACGCCGCTTCATGTAATCGATGGCCGCCACCGCACCGCCGAGTTTCTCGATGGTCGCGAGCTCCGCCTTCGCCTCTTCTTTCAGCGCGGCGACCTTCTTGGCGATCTCAACCGAGCCATCGAAAATATCGCCGTATTCCAAAAGGTCTGTCTCATACGCAACGATCTGCTGCATTCTGAGCGACCACTGCTGATCCCACGGACGCGGCAGGCCGAGTGCCTCATTCCATGCCGGCAACTGCACGGCGCGCGCGCGCGCCTTCTTCGAAAGCGTGACGGCCAGCATCTCGATCAGGATGCGGTAGACGTTGTTTTCAGCCTGCGGCTCGGTCAGTCCGAGCGAATTGACCTGCACGCCATAGCGGAACATGCGGTGCTTGGCATCCGTCACGCCGTAGCGCTCGCGCGTGATCTCGTCCCAAAGCTCCGTGAATGCGCGCATCTTGCAAAGCTCGGTGACGAAACGCATTCCGGCGTTGACGAAGAATGACACGCGTCCGACCACGTTGCCGAATTCCTCCGGCGGCACTTCGCCAGACGCTTTGACCGTGTCGAGCACGGCAAGCGCCGTCGCAAGCGCGTAGGCAAGTTCCTGCACCGGCGTCGCGCCTGCTTCCTGCAGGTGATAGGAGCAGACGTTCGTCGGGTTCCACTTCGGAACATTCTTCGTCGAAAAGACGATCGTGTCCTTGATCAGTCGAAGCGACGGCTCGGGCGGGAACACGTAAGTCCCGCGCGACAGGTATTCCTTGAT
>CADEFG010000631.1 GCA_902826505.1 uncultured Acidobacteriota bacterium | reverse complement strand
CAGGAAATTCCTTGGCGGTTGGCAGGTTGATCCGCACGAGATTGCTTGGGTCTTCCCAATTCGCGCCGCGTTTTGAAACGATTAACCAGTTTCCGTCCGCCGTCACGAGCGGGAAAAAATATCTTCCTTCCTTGAATTTGACGGCTTCCTGCGAGCGATTGACTTTGTATAATCCGCCTTCCTCCGAATAAGAAGTGCGAATTTCGTAGTTTCCGGCGCGAACTTGCCACGAACGCGGGCTTTCGGACATTCCCGGCGTTTCGGGAAATTGCGTTTCGTCATACAAAAACGGCATTTCGAGCGGCTGCGACGAAACGTCGCCGAGTTTGCCGTTTTCAACCCCGCGCCAGAAATAATGCGCGTATTTCATTTCTTCGCGCCGTTTTTCCTGCGATCGTTCGCGCTCCGCCATTTTTTCATATTCTTCTTCACCGATTTCAACCGCATCTTCGATTCGAAATTGTTCGTCCAGATTTTTCCGGATTTCTTCTTCTCGGGCTTTGTCCTCGACCAGCACGCGAAAATCATTGCCGTTTTTCCAAACCGCCCGCGCCGTAAATTTCCGGTCGGCGAGTAGCACTTCCAAACCTTTTATTTTGTCCGCCAAAAGATAATGAAGCTTGAGTTCGCCTTGGTTGAACACGGCAAATCGTTCGAGAACTTTTTTGAGCGGCGAGTTTTCGAGCCCGGCATAATTAAAAAAGACCCGCCGCCCGCCGCCGCGTCCGAACATCACGAATTCGCTCGATTCGCAATCCTCGCAATAACCCATCGACGGCGCGCTCGAGTCAATATTTTCGCCGGTCAAAAGGCGATAAAAATCCTCGTATTCCTTGGCGGTCAGCGTTTTCTCGCGATACCGCGCCGCGTCCTCGTAATTTGTAAAAGTGATCTTGTCCTTAAAAACGCGGACGACGAGCTGTCCGGCAACTCTATTCGGCAGCATTGCGTAAACCGCCACTAAATCAGGGTTTGTCTTGATTTCGTTGCGCAGAGTTTCCTCGTTTTTATCAAGATTAGGAAAATTCCCGTTGAAATATCCGCGTCCCGTAATGCTTTGAAAGATCTCGAAAAGCGCCGGAATGTAATTTGCATTTTTGGCATCGGGCACGAATGCCTGCCGCGCGCCCAAAATAACGGCTTCACCGGGATGCTCCGCCAAAACGAGCGAACGCGCTTCGACGCTGTCCTCGGATTCGAGATAACGCTCGGCGGCAAGCGCCAGATTTTTGTTCGCGCTTTTCAAAAACGCGCCGACTTCGGCAACCGGCAATTTGACGCGAATCAAACGCGCACAGCCGAGCATCGCCGCGAGCGCGTCCATATCTTTTTGTCCGAGAATCCCGAGCATTTCCGCATTATCTTCCGCCAGACAGGCGCCGATGCCGCGCCCGATCCCGGCTGCGCCGCGCAAAGCAAAAACATCGTTCGGAACTTTTTCGCGGATTTCTTTGCGCTTGGCGAGCGCCGCTAAAATCGTTTCAAGATCGGCTTCGCCCGTGCCGATCTGCCGCAATTTTTCGATAAACATCGCCCGACCCTGCCATTTTTTCATAATATTGGCGAGCACGGCGGCAACTGCCGGTTTCGATTTTCTGAGCGCCTTTAAACGCCCGATGGCACGACCGACCAAACCGTCGCCCGGTTCGGTTTTTTCGGCGACAAAATTACCGATGTTAAGTGCCAGTGGAATCGGATTTTTCGGCGCTTCGCCGCCGTCGCTGTTAAATAGGAGATCTTTTACTTGCTCGCTGTTTTCGAGCGAGGCAACTGTTGCGGCATAAAATTCGAGCGCCGACATTTGCTCGTCGTCGCTCAAACCGCCGCATTCGATCAGCGCGTTGATCAAAATTTTTCGGTTATACGGAACATTTTCGTTGGCTAAAACGAATTTTAGTGCGGGAACGGCGCGGGCATCTTTATATCTCGCCAGCGCGTCGGCGGCGGTCGTCCGAAATTCTTCTTCGCCGGTTAAAATCGTGATCAAACCCGGAATAGTTTCGGGCAGATCGACGCGTCCGACGGCGGCGATCAATGTGCCGCGTCCTTCCTTGATGCCGGTTATCCAATTCGGATTCGTGAGCCATGGAAGCAGCGCCCGGATCGCGTCGAGCTTACCTTCGCGGAGATAATTGACCAAATTTCTGACCGCCGCTTTGCGGATTGCCGGATTTTTGCTCTCGACGAGCTTTGCCATTGCCGGGATCATCTTTTCGGGCGGCGTAAACGAAAGAATCGTCGTCAGTCCGGTGTAATTTTCAAGCTCGTAAAGCGTTTCGTCCGAAAGCAGCGAAAGATACCAGTCAACGCGTCCGTCCCACTCTTTTTCGAGCACCAGCGCGTCCATCGCGAGATCGCGGTTGCCTGCCGAAAGCTCGCGGTTTTCGACCACGTCCTGCAATTGACGGCGATATTTTGAAATGTCGTTTTCGTCTTCGGTTTCGAGCGCGTGAGTGTAATATGCCCATTTGGCGAGAGTCGCGGAAACGGGCTGCGCCGGATCGCCCGCGAGCCGTTCGACGATCGGAGCCGCCTTTTCCCAATCGACCCGCGCGAGTGCCAAAAGCTCCGCTTTGCTGTTGATATATCTGTCCGTATCGCGGACTTTTTCGGCTTTGCTCAAAAGCTCTTCGACAAAATAATTACTGTTATACGTAAGCCATTGTTTGAGAAATTCCGCCCGGTAATCAGCCGTTTCCGACTGCATCATTTTGTCGTAAATGCGTTTGACCGTTTCGGCATATTTGGGTTTTGCGGGAACAATAGCGAGCATTTCACCTAATGAATCGGGATTTTCCTCGCAAAATTCGAGAATTCTTGCAAGCGTTTTTTCCGAAGGTTTGACATTGTAACGGAACAATCCGGGCGCTTGCATCTGGGTTTGTTTCCCCCAGTATTCAAGCAGATCTTCGATCGGCGCATCATCGGGCGGAACGCGGTTGATGGCGTAAAATTCGGGTTCACGGCGGGTGGTTTTAGCGTTCAAAATTTGAGACAAATTTTGGTCGGGCGGCGGCGGCGCGGGCAAATTCAAAAGCTGTTTGAATAAATCCGCCTGATTAACGGTTTGCGATTGGGCGGCAGTGAAAAAAATAAAACAGACAAAAAGACCCGCGAGAAAAGTTTGACGCATTTGAGAAACTCCGTTTTGAAATTCAACGAGCGATTATTATAACGCTTTGGTGCCCGAAAATTATAAAAGAGTTGCCCCGCCCGCCAAAAAAAAACAGGCACGAAAATCAACGGTTTTTCGGCAGCGGCAACGCCAGCAATTGTCCTTCATAAACAAAATAGATTTTGGATTCCGGTTCGTCGATCCACATATCCACACTGCTGAAAACGATCTGCGGGATCGTCAGCAAAGGTTTAAAGACAAGCGTTTGTGCGTTGTAGATCCCGAT
>CADEFG010000630.1 GCA_902826505.1 uncultured Acidobacteriota bacterium | reverse complement strand
ATCCGGATCATAAAGATGGACGGCACACGCCAGACACGGATCAAATGAATGAATCGTCCGGATGATTTCCAGCGGCTGGTCTTCATTTGCTACCGGAGTTCCGATCAACGCTTCTTCATAAGCCGAACGCTTGCCGTTAATATCGCGCGGGCTGGCATTCCAGGTACTCGGAACGACCAGCTGGTAATTGTCTATCTTCCGTTCCCTGATGCGAATCCAGTGGGCTAAAGCACCACGGGGCGCTTCCGATAGACCGACACCTTCAGTTTCGGTTTCCCAGGTTGAAGGCTCCCATTTGTCGCGTGTGAAAGTGTTTAAATTGCCTTGTTTTAGGTTATCGAGTAATTCATTGTAGAACTCTTTCATCCATCTTGCAACTAATTTTGTTTCGAGTCCGCGGGCGGCGGTGCGTCCGAGTGTCGAAAAGAGCGCCGTCACCGGAACATCGAGTTTTTTCAAGGCTTCGTCAACGACCTCTTTGATTTCCTGATTGCCTTTTCCGTAGCCGACCAGAAGTCTGGCGAGCGGTCCGACTTCCATCGGATTATCGCGCCAGCGCGGTGTTTTGAGCCACGAATATTTGCCGTCCGTGTTCAAATTGGCAAACGGCGGCTGCGGTCCCGTAAAATTAAATTCGGTTTCGCCCTTCCACGGGTGCAGACCGGTTTGATCGCCCGCTTCATATTTATACCAACTGTGCGCGATGTATTCCTTGATCTCGTTTTCGTCGCGCGCGTTGACCTCGTGGATTTTCGACAGATCGCGGTCAAGAATCGCGCCGCGCGGGAATTTGAAAAAATCGGGATAATCGTAGCCTTTGGTCGGCAGATCGCCATACGCCAGATAATTCGACAGACCGCCGCCGATCGCCGCCCAATCTTTATAAAAGCCGGCAATCGCCAGCAGATCGGGAATATAAACCTGTTCGACGAAGGTCATCGCGTCTTTGATCAATTTGCCGACCAGATTCAGCTTTTCGGTATTGATGGCGTTGACTTCTTCGAGGTTGAACGAACACGGCACGCCGCCGACCAGATAGTTCGGATGCGGATTTTTACCGCCGAAGATCGCGTGAATCTTGACGATTTCCTTTTGCCATTCGAGCGCTTCGAGATAATGCGCGACACCGATCAGACTGACTTCTTTCGGCAATTTAAATGCCGGATGTCCCCAGTAACCGTTGGCAAAAATCCCGAGCTGACCGCTCTCGACAAACGATTTCAAACGTTTCTGCAGATCCGAAAAATAACCCGGCGAAGTTTTTGACCAATTCGACAGAGACTTCGCGATATTTGAAGTTTCGACCGGATCAGCCGCAAGCGCGGCGACGACATCAACCCAATCGAGCGCGTGCAGATGATAAAAATGGACGACGTGGTCGTGCACGAACTGTGTGCAGAACATCAGATTGCGGACGAGCTCGGCGTTTTTCGGAACACTGATCTTGATCGCGTTTTCGACGGCGCGGACGCTCGCCAAAGCGTGAACCGTCGTGCAAACTCCGCAAACGCGTTCGACAAATGCCCAGGCATCGCGCGGGTCGCGCCCTTTAAGAATTTTTTCGATTCCGCGAACCATCGTGCCCGAACTAAAGGCGTCCGTTATTTTACCGTTTTCAACGACGGCTTCGATCCGCAGATGTCCTTCGATGCGCGTAATCGGATCAACAACTATTCTGGTCATAATGCTTCACCTCCTTTGGTCGGTTCGTCGGTTTTTGCCGGAATCGGTTCTTTTGGCGTTCCTGCTTTTTTCGGAGTTTCGCTCAGCGGCTGAACAACGACCGATTCGTCCATATTTTCGCGGATCAATTTATGTTTGCGAATATTTGAGGTTATGGCGTGCAAAGCGACGCCGCCGAGTGTCACAACTGCCGCGCCCG
Organism: uncultured Acidobacteriota bacterium; assembly: GCA_902826505.1. Classification (GTDB taxonomy): domain Bacteria; phylum Acidobacteriota; class Blastocatellia; order Pyrinomonadales; family Pyrinomonadaceae; genus JAFDVJ01. The sequence goes on along the minus strand of CADEFG010000630.1, from coordinate 1,526 downwards.
TGCCGATCTTGTCGGCGGTCGATTCGATACCGAAACCGGGAAAAGATTCGAGCTGCGTATAAAACGGTCCGTTGTCCCAGAAGCCTTTTTCACTACAGCCGAGACAGCCGTGACCGGATTGGATCGGGTAACTCAGATTGCCGTTCCATTTCGTGACCGAGCAAGCATTATAAGTGGTCGGTCCTTTACAGCCCATTTTGTAAAGACAATAACCTCTGCGGGCGGCATCATCGTCCCAGGCTTCGACAAAAAGTCCGGCGTCGTAATACGGACGGCGATAACAGGTGTCGTGAACGCGGCGCGAATAAAATTCCTTCGGACGACCTTGCGCATCGAGTTCGGGAATCTTGCCGAAAAGTAAAATATGTGTGACGACCGCCGTCATCACTTCAGCGACCGGCGGGCAGCCCGGCACATTGATGACGGGTTTATTGATTATTTTATGAATCGGCGTCGCCTCGGTCGGATTCGGTTTTGCCGACTGCACACAACCGTGCGAAGCACAACTGCCCCACGCGATCACCGCCGCCGCGCCGTCCGCCGCTTCCTTCAAGATCTGCTGCGCGGATTTTCCGCCGATCATACAGCAAACCCCATTGCCGAACTGCGGGATCGAACCTTCGACGAGCAGAATATATTTTCCTTTATTGTTTTTGATCGTGTCGTCGCGTGTTTTTTCGGCTTGAAAACCTGCCGCTGCCTGCAATGTTTCGGTGTAATCGAGCGACAGCGTATCAAAAATAATATCGGCGACGATCGGATGTGTTGAGCGGATAAATGATTCGCTGCAACAGGTACATTCCTGAAAATGCAGCCAGACGACCGGCGGACGCGGTTTATTTTCAAAAACGTCAACCACCTGCGCAATCCCGGAAGAATGCAGTCCGGCAGCCGCCGCCGCGACGCCGCAAAAATATAAAAAATCACGCCGCGTGTAACCTTTGGCTTGCATCGCTTGCGAAATAGAAGGGATTTTTTTCTTCATATCTAACCTCCTTCGGGTTAAAAAAGAACGGCGACGAACGTGGTATTTAAAAAACTTTTCGACCCTCAGTTTTATCTTATTGCAACCTTGGTTTTCCTTTCGTTTGACGCCTTTCCGGAAAAATGTTTGAAAAATATTTAGTCGATGGCGCGAAAAAAACTTCCAAAGCTCTCATAAATTTTTGAGAACTTTTGTTTTTCAAAGGGCAAATCGTGTTCCATCAATAAATTAGCCTTAAATGATTAAATATCCGTTTTTATCAGCTAAATTACTGCGAACTATTTCCCGCTTGAAGCGGGTTTCTGCGAACTATTTCGCAGTTGGAAGCGGCTTTGTGAAATATTTCTGCGGCAGTTCACACGGCACGGATTTTGATTAAGCGGAAGTTATGATTTGCAGTTTCGGCAGGCGCCGCGAAAAAGTTACGAAAGCGGTGCGCTAGCGGTCGAAAAATCGTTTTAAAAAATGACTAAAAACCTCGCCATTATCCAGGGTCATCCCGATTTGCAGAACTTGCATTATCTTCACGCGCTTGCCGAGG
>CADEFG010000629.1 GCA_902826505.1 uncultured Acidobacteriota bacterium | reverse complement strand
TCGGCTTCGACGAGTTTGTGCGTCATAAAGGAAATTGCCAGTTCTTCGTCATAAACGAGCGTTTCATCAAACGAGGCGAATTTTAAATCGCGCAGCGCTTCGTTTAATTCCGCTTCGTTTAATTCCGCGATTTTTTCCGCCGGGTATTTTTTGATCGCGCGCCGCTGAACGAAAAATTTGTATTTCCAGATCGGGTTTTGCCCGGTAATTTCGCGTTCGAGCTGTTCGCGTTCGCGCGAAATGCCAAACATCTTGCCGATGAATCTCGAAAGATACGGCGCCGAATCGGTCAAAATATTTGATTCGACGCGTTTTTCGTAAGCCGCGCCGCGCGTTTCGATATAGCCGGTCAAAGATTGATGTAAAAGTGCGTTTTCCTGTTTCAGTTCGTCGTAAAACTTTTCGGCTAATTCGCGCAGTTTAACGGCATCGAACAAGTCGGAATATTTGAAACCGACAATGCCCAGATCAAAATCGTGATTTGTAAAATTAATTTCTTTCTCGGAAATTCCTGTCATAATAAGTTGATAAATTGAAAAATATAAAATTTTTGCAAATTAAAAATTATATCATTGGCGCTTTATTCAAAACAAAAGCGCCGCTACGTGCGACAGCGGATTTTTTTGCCTTGCGGACAAAAAAGTTGTATATTTTCAAATGTTTGTTAAAAATTGACGGTTACTTCAGGGGCAAATGTGATATAAAAGTAGTTTTGCCAAAGCGCGCTGAAAAATTAAGAGGTTTTACAAAGAAGAATGGAAAAAGACGAGCGACTGATACCTTTACCAACCACCAAAGAGGTACAACTCTCCACTCACGAATATCCGGCGGCATATTCGCCAATCTATGAAGAAGACGGTTTTACCGAGCAACGCTCGCTTCGTGAATATTTCAATATCATCTATAAACGTCTGCCGCTGATTCTGGCGCTGGCAATTGTCACCACATCGGGGGTTGCGTTCTATATGTATCAGCAATCCTCGATTTACGAGGCAACGGCACAAATGATCATTGAACCGCCGAAACAGAAATTTACGTCAAAAGATGCAATTAACATTAATTTCGGTGGCGATGCAAACTATACGAATACGCAATTAAGACTTTTGCAAAGCACTGATTTGATGCGTGATGTGGTCGTCCGTCTGGGATTGCACCGCGATCCGAATCTTTTTGCCAATCAGAGCAAAGGAGTTATGGCAACCTTGCGTTCGCTTTTCTCGGGCGATAAAAGCAGTAAGACCGAAAAGGAATCGTCGCTGCCGCTTTTGACGGAAAACCCGGACGGCGCGGAAAAAACCGAAAAGATTTCGCTGACCGGCGAAGAGCGTGAACGCGCCGACCAGTATGCCGGAAGATTCCTCACCGGCTTAAGAGTCGAACCGGTCGAAAAGACGAATCTCGTCAACATTACCATTCAAAACACAAACCCTGAGCTGGTCGCCAAAGTCGCCGATATGACGGCGCTTCTGTTTATCGAAAAAGCCGTCGAACGCGAACAAAGCGGCGCACAGGAATCGCTTGATAAACTGACCAAATCAATCGAAGAGCTCAAAAACACAATTGCCACCCAGGAAACCGAGTACATCAAAACCATGCAGGAATCGAATCTTCCGCTGCAAAACGGCAAAGGAAACGATTTCAACGCCGAACGACTGCAAACCATCAGTTCAAATTTGCTGGCGGCGGAAGACGAACGCCGAAAGATTCAGGCACAATACGAAGCCGCCCAAAAAGCCAGCGACGGCAAAGGCGGAATTCTTTCCGTTGTCCCTGATAACAAAGCGATCCTCGCGGCGCGTGAACAAAATCTAAAACGGCAAGCCGATTTGGAAAAACGCATCGAGAATATTGACGAGAAAATCAAAGCGGCGCAGGAAAAACGCCAATCGCTTTTAGTTAATTACACCGAAGAATACAAAGACGTTAAAGTCGCGACCGCGCAAATTAAAGAACTCGAAAATCAAAAGGCGAACCTTCAAAAAGAAGTTACGCTAAAGATCGAATCCGAAGGTACCAAACTCATCAAAAATGCCGAGCGAGAAGTAGTCACCGGTTTGCAGGCACAGCTCCAAGCCGCGCAACGCCGCGAAGCCCAACTGCAGAGTGATTACGAAAAAGAGCGCTCGTCCGCCAATATTTCGGGAGTCGCGGAAACCAGATTAACGACGCTCAAACGCGGAATCGAAACCAATCGCGGTTTGCTCGATACTTACACGCAACGCCAAAAAGAACAGGACCTTGCCCTCACCAGCGGTCGTCCCGACAATCTGAAAATCACGACCGGCGCGGTAAAACCGGTGGCACCGATCGGACCGCAAAGAACCCGCAATATTATTGTCGCTTTTCTGATCTCATTAGCGGCGGGCATCGGTTTAGCGTTTTTGCTCGACTATCTTGACGATTCGATCCGCACTTCGGACGATGTCGGCAAACATCTCGGCTTGCCGACGCTTGCCTTGATCCCGTATCAGGCGACCAATGAAAAACGGAAACTTGCTTTAACAACCAAAAGCGCAAACAGCGGCAATTCAAAGGCTTTAGTGGCGCTCGAAGATACGCGCTCGGCGATGGCTGAGGCTTATCGCCACCTGCGAACGTCGCTGCTCTTTTCGTCCGCCGGAAAACCGCCGCAGACGATTCTCGTGACCTCGTCGCAACCTTCGGAGGGCAAGACGACGACGGCGATCAACACGGCGATCACGCTCGCTCAATCAGGCGTCGATGTCGTCATTATTGACTGCGATCTGCGCCGTCCGCGTCTGCACAATCATTTCGATCTCGATAATACGAGCGGTTTGACAAATTATCTTTCGGGCGAGAAAAACCCTGATCTGCTGATGAAACCTTATCCCGGACTGCCGAAAATGAAGATCATCACGAGCGGTCCGATTCCGCCGAATCCGGCTGAACTTTTAAGCTCGCAGGAAATGAAAAATCTTTTGCAGTTTTTGCGCGGCAATTTCAAACACGTCATTATCGACTCGCCGCCGGCGATCTCGTTTACCGACGCGGCGATTCTTTCGACGCTCGTTGACGGCGTGGTGCTGGTCGCGATGGCGGGCAAGAGTTCGATTCACCTGATGCGCCGTTTCAAACAGCGGCTTTCAAACATCGGCGCGCGAATTTACGGCGTCGTCCTGAACGGCATCAAATCCGATTCGGTCGAGTACGGTTATTACGGCTACGGCTATACTTACAATTATTACAATTCGCCCGAAGACGATTCGACGCCGCGTCTTGAAGAGGTCGAAACGGTTTCTTCGATCCACACGACGAAAAGTGAAAAAGGTTAAAAGGTCAAAAGGTAAAAAGGGGGAAAGTTCGGCTGTATAAGCTCAACCAACTTTTTCACTTTTTCACTTTTTCACTTTAAGAATTCCGCGAGCGCGTCTTCCCAATTCCGCAGAGGTTTCAAGCC
>CADEFG010000628.1 GCA_902826505.1 uncultured Acidobacteriota bacterium | reverse complement strand
ATATCTCTGAAGTATCAGAAAACGTCTCTGCAAAGATTTCAAACTCGTTTGAAATGGTTTCAGACTGCTTTGAAATGGCGGCAAACGGCTTTGAAAGTGTTTCAAGGCGGTCTGAAATCCTCTCAAAGCCGTCTGAAAATAGTTTTTTGTAATTTTCCACAAAAATAAGTAGAAGCAATCTCAAAAACCATTTGATTTTCAGGATTGCATCTACTTATTTAGTAATTGTTTCCAATTACCTAAATCTGAAGTTGCTTGCCAAGCAGTAGAGCGAGCGGTAGCGAGTCGGCTTAACTTTCAGGATTTTCGATCAGTGAAGTGTTCGCGACCGCTCACTATTCCGATTATTTCCGCAATTTAGGGATTTATTTATTTTTGTTCGACTGCTTATTTGCCGGCAGTGAATTAATCGTCGAAGGAGCGAAATTTAGTGAAAGCCACAATGGCTCAAGCGTAAAAGCACGGTTGAGGACTGTGGCTACCCACGTATTCAAATCAAAAAAAATCTTCTAAATTATCTCAGGTCGCGTGGTCAATAAGCAGCGGAATATTCGCCGCCGTTTTGATAACTTGCAACCGGGCATTATTGTCCGCCATTTTTCAGGTCAGACGGTTTTTGCCTATTTCCATACGCGGTAAATCGTTTATCGCGTCGGCTGTTTTCCGTAAGGAAATCGTTTTTCCAACAATCAATCAAAAGATAAAAGATATGAGAATTTACAGAAGATCATGGTTGCCCTATACATTACCGGAATTAACGGTTTGGTATATAAATTTCGTGCTTAAATTGGCGCAGTTTATGGATGAATTGGGAGTTTCGGCGGATAAAATCGCCGAGCTTGCGAATGACCGCGATACGGTGCAATGGCTCGCGAATGCGCAGGAAGCATATGGCGCGAACGGCAGCGGTTTGCGCGCTTTTCGGGACAATTCACTGTTTGGCGAAAAGGGCGATGCCGTTCCGGTCGCGCCGGTGTTCGTGATGCCGAATCCGCCAACGACTTTTTCCAAACAGATCATCGAACGGCTGCTCGATCTGGTCGAAGACATTGAAGACGCCGACGCTTATTCGCCCGATATCGGCGCGCAGCTCGGCATTGTCCCGGCGAAAGCCGAATCGCTCGCGCCCGATGATTGGACGACGAAGCTCAAAGGCAAGATTTTGCCGGCGATGCAGTTGGAGATCGATTTTAAAATCGGCGAAGCCGACGGAATCAGTCTGCAAATTCAGTATGTCGGCGAAGAAAGCTGGGAAAACGGCGGAAATTTTCCAAAGCGTCCGGCGATCTTAACCGTCACGCCTAAGTTGCCGAACACTCCGCAAGCCGTGCGGATTCGCGGCAGACTTCTGAAAGGCAATTCGCCCGCCGGTCGGTTTTCCGACACTATCAATCTGGTCGCGGCACCGTGATTTGATGAAAGATCCGGAAAATATTATAAAATGTTCACGAGATAATCAAAGGCTTTTCTTATAAGAAAAGCCTTTTTATTCAAAAGACATGTTTGAGTGAGCGGCTTTGACGGCTATTTTACAAAATTCACACGTTTGAGAATTTTGATTTGCGATGACCAACATCGATTTGCGGATTTTCAGTTCTCCAATCAAAAACACCAGCACTTTTGGTTGGAATTTTTTTTAGGATTTTATCAAAAAATGCTTGCATTTAAAAAAAACTGTGGTATAAAGTTTTTTATTAGCCATCTATTAATACTCCTTCGAACTTTTCCCTGACAGGTATGGAAGACTGTTGGGGAAGAAAGCCTCGATCGCGTGGGAGCATCCGGGGCTTTCGCATTCTTCAAATTAAGAATTACCAATTACCAATTAAAAATTTTAAAATTTAAGTACTTTGCATTTTAAGTTTCTTGATGATTTTTTCTTTGCGTCTTGGGAACTTAGCGGGAAATGAACTTTTGCTAAATGAATAATTTTAGTTCCCGCCAAGACGCCAAGACGCAAAGTTAAGAATCTAATAAATCTGAAATTACAAAGTTTTAAGAAACAAAAAAAAGAATTGCCGGACTGAAAACAGTTTGGCAATTCTTAATTTTTACTCTTTATTGAATATCAGCTTTGCATCGAAGCAAGAAATTCCGAGTTGGCTTTCGTTTTCGAGAGTCTTTCCAACACGACTTCCATTTGTTCGACGGGCGACAGCGGATTCAGAACGCGGCGCATCACCCAGATCCGGTTGAGATCTTCCTTGTTGATCAGAAGTTCTTCTTTGCGCGTTCCCGAACGCTGGAGGTCGATCGCCGGGAAGAGTCGTTTGTCCGACAAACGCCGGTCGAGATGGATTTCCGAGTTACCCGTGCCCTTGAATTCTTCAAAGATCACATCGTCCATTCGCGAACCGGTATCGATCAAAGCGGTTGCGATGATCGTCAGACTTCCGCCTTCTTCGATGTTTCGCGCCGCCCCGAAAAATCGTTTCGGTCTTTGCAGCGCATTCGAATCGATACCGCCCGACAGAATCTTTCCCGACGGCGGAACGACCGCATTATGCGCCCGCGCCAGCCGCGTGATCGAATCGAGCAGAATGACAACGTCGCGCTTATGTTCGACAAGGCGTTTAGCTTTTTCGATGACCATATCGGCAACCTGGACGTGACGCGTCGGCGGTTCGTCAAAGGTGGACGAAATTACTTCGCCTTTGACGCTGCGCTGCATATCGGTCACTTCCTCGGGTCGTTCATCGATCAGCAGGACGATCAGCGTGACTTCCGGATGATTTTCCGTCACCGAATTGGCGATCGTCTGCAAAAGCATCGTTTTACCGGTCCGCGGCGGCGCGACGATCAAAGCGCGTTGTCCTTTTCCGATCGGCGTTACGAGATCGATCACGCGCGCCGAAATATTATCGGTCGTCGTTTCCATCCGCAGCTGCTCGTCCGGGTAAAGCGGCGTCAAATTGTCAAAGAAAATCTTTTCACGCGATTGTTCGGGCGCTTCAAAGTTGATCGCTTCGACCTTGATCAGCGCGAAATAACGCTCGCCTTCTTTCGGCGGACGAATTTGCCCCGAGATCGTATCGCCGGTGCGCAGATCGAACTTGCGAATTTGCGACGGGCTAACGTAAATATCGTCGGGACCGGGCAAATAATTGTATTCGGGAGCACGTAAAAACCCGAAACCGTCCGGCAGCGTTTCGAGCACGCCTTCCGAAAAAATCAAACCGCTTTTTTCCGTCTGCGCCGCAAGAACTTTGAAGATCAATTCCTGCTTACGCATACCGGACGCGCCTTCGACGCCCATTTCCTTGGCGACGTGCGTCAATTCCGAGATTGACATATCTTTCAGATTTGCCAAATCGAGCGTTGCCGTCACCGGCGGTGTATTTTCACGTCTCTTTTGCTGGTTTTGTTCTTGTTTCGTAGCCTCGGTTTGCGGGGCTTCCGATTTTGGAGCTTCCGCGGGCGTTGTTTCTTCATTT
>CADEFG010000627.1 GCA_902826505.1 uncultured Acidobacteriota bacterium | reverse complement strand
GCCTGTTGCTTCTTCAAATTTTCCTTTCGATTCGTAATTTGCTCCAGTAAATGCGCCACGTTTGTAGCCGAAAAGTTCAGCTTCGATCAGATTTTCGGGAATTGCCGCGCAGTTGACGGCAATAAACGGTTTATCGCGCCGTGCGCCGGAAAAGTGAATTCCTTTAGCGATCAACTCTTTGCCCGTGCCGGATTCACCTTCGATTAAAACCGTTACATCCTTTTTTGAAACGCGCTCAACGATTTCTAAAACTTTTCGCATTTTTTCGGAAGTGCCGACGACATTTTCGAGCCGAAAATCCTCGTGAACAAGACGGCGCAAACGGCGATTTTCCGAGAGAATTGCTCCATATTTCAAAGCTCTCTCAACCGTCATCAAAATCGCCTGCCGATCAAACGGTTTGGAGATAAAATCGAACGCCCCGGAACGCATCGCGGCAACGGCGGTTTCAACATCGCCGAAAGCGGTGATGACGATAATCGGCGTTTCACTCCGAATTGCCCCGGCTCGTTGGATAAATTCCAAGCCGGAAAGCTGTGGCATCCGCCAATCGGAAATCACGCAGTCAAAATCTTCACCGGAAAACATTTCCAAAGCCTCTGCCCCGTTTTCCGCTGAAACAACCGTGTAACCCACATCCTGAAGTTGAAATTCAAGCACGCGGCGCAAAGAATCATCGTCGTCGGCAATTAAAATTTTCGTGTCGGAGTTTTTCACTTATGGGATTATTTTATTTGAAAAGTCAGCGTCGCCCACTTCGATTCATAATTCAGATTCGGGTCGGTCAGGCGCGTCATATTGATAAATCTAACATACCACTTACCTGCGCCATCGAGTTTTATTTTCGCCGTGCCGTTTTTGTTCGTGCGGATGTTTTTTCCAACAATAAGTTTGCCGTTTGCATCTTCGCGCCCGGTCATTACGAATTGATTAACCAGAGGCTTTCCGTCTTTCAAACATTGAAATTCAAATGTATTACCCATTTTAAACGAATAAGGATTCGTAACAGGAACGATTTCAACCGGATAGCCGAGCGCGGTTTTGTAATTATCGCTTTGTTTTTCGCCGACTTGAAAAATGATTTTGACGTGCTTGGCGTATCTTTCGCGCACCTTTTTGTTCAATTCTTTGTCTCGTTTTCTTTCCGCCAAAGTATCGGGAATTCCGTCGTGCGACAAATACTCATTGAAATCTTTGGCTTCCAAATCAATTTCGCGGGTCATCGTTGAAAGTCCGACAACGTAATTACCTTGCTCAGACGGCTGTAAATTCAGAAAAGTCGTTTTATCGTCCTTGGTAAAATCCGCCTCTTTCGGATTTGTCCGCTCACCTTTGGGCGAAACGACGCTGACATCGCTAATTCGGGCAAAAGTTACCGCGCCTTCGCTTGCTTGAAATGAGCCGTTCAGGATTTTGACGGAAATCTTATCATTAACCGCGACAAAATAATTGTCGAGTTTTAAAAATAAATCGTGCGCCAACGCCGGAACCGCCACCAACACACAGATTATTAAAAAAGCAAAAATTCGTTTCTTCATCAGATTCTCCTTGTTTTATTTGATTTCAAAGGTCAAAGTCGCCCACTTCGATTCATAATTCAAGTTCGGATCGTCAATTTTGACCATATTGATAAATTTCGCATACCATTTACCCGTGCCGTCCAACTTGATTTTGATAATTCCTTTACTGTCAGACCGAAGAGCTTTTTCGGCATCTAATTTCCCGGTCAATTCTCGTCCGGTCAAAACAGTCTGACCAACCAGTGGTTTTCCATCTTTCAGGCATAAAATCTCAATAGTTTGACCTTTTTTCAGTTGATAAGGATTATGCTGCGGAATCATTTCCACAGCATAACCAAGCGCAGTTTTATAACTATCAGTCTGCTTGTCGCCGATTTGCAAAATCGTCTTAACATATTTTGAATAACGGTATCGGGCATCTTTATCAAGTTCCTTGTCGCGCTTACGGTTCTCCAAAACGTCGGGAATGCCCTCCAGCGTCAGATATTCATTAAATTCTTTCGCCGCCAAAGCATTTTCACGCCACCCCGTTGAAAGTCCGACGACATAATTACCCGCTTCTGAGGGATTGAAATTTAAAAAGGCAGTCGTTTCATTCTTAGTAAAATCTGCTTCTTTCGGATTTGTCCGCCCTCCCGACGGTGCAATTATACTCACATCAGTTAATCGCCCAAATGCAACAGCCGCCTCGCTTTTTTGAAACGTGCCGTTCATCACACTAATCAAAATGTTTTCATCTAATTTGGCGAAAAAACGGTCAGGCTTCAGAAATAAGTCGTGTGCCAAAACCGGGAACATCAAAAAAAGCGACAGCAACAGACCAATAAATAAACACTTCTTCACTAAATTCACCTCAGACAATAAATTAAAAATTACCGACACATAAATTACGATAATCTAAGAATATACCAAAGTAGGGTATCATTATTTGTTGATTATCATAAAACAACTATTAAGAGTTTGACCATTTGATTAAGCTCCGAGAACCAAAAAGATTTTCTTAAAAACAGGCGATGAGCGTTACGAAAAAATTGAAAAGCAAAATCTACCTTTTCAACAGTCGGGCATTGATTTTCGGTGTGCCGGTCAATGCTGCGCCGCACATCCACCACGCTCTGCAACTTTCCATAGGCTTAGAGGAAAATTTTCAATTACACAACGATCAAAATCAAGAAGCTATGCGAGCGGCATTGATTGGGGCAAATGTGCGGCATCATTTCGCTGATTCAAGAGGGTTTTTAGTCAATTTATACCTTGACGCTGAAAGCCGTCCGGCTCGTGAAATAGCCCAAACAATGAAAATACGGCAACATCTTAAAATCGTATTGAGCGACATCGAACCATTCCTGCCACAAATGCAAAATGGCTCAGAAAACTTTTTTTCTTGCCGGGAAGCCTTTGAACTGACCGAAAATATGTTGCAAACTCTTTTTCAAACAACAAAAACAGGCGTTAATTTCGATCCACGCATTGAACGTGCATTGGAAATTCTCAAAAAAGCCCCCGATAATTTGATTTCGGCTGAAGAAGTTGCTGAAAAAATTAATCTTTCATCCGGCAGATTCGCGCACTTATTCCGTGCTGAAGTAGGGCTACCTGTCCGCCGTTATCTAATTTGGAGAAGATTAAGAAATGCCATTCAAATGCTTGCGAAAGGAGAATCGCTCACCACAGTTGCCCACGCTTCCGGTTTTGCTGATTCGGCGCATTTAACCCGAACTTTCCGGCAAATGTTCGGCATCACGCCGTCGGAAATTTTTCAAAATAGCCAGTTTGTTCAAGTCAGCTTTTGTGACGAATGATATGTTAGCTCTCAAGTAATCGCTGAAATAAGCGGCAAAAAAGAGAAGTTATGGACAAACTAAAGCATTTTTTTTCGTATTTGATTTATCCGGGTATCGTTTGGGGCGGCGGTGCTTTC
>CADEFG010000626.1 GCA_902826505.1 uncultured Acidobacteriota bacterium | reverse complement strand
GAAAGCTACGTCAGGCTCGTTTCGACTACGACACTGTCGCATGAAAGGCCAACCGTCTTGACGCCGCACCCGACTTTCATTTCGATCTTGAGCGAAAGCGTTTGCCCGACATTGACCTCGACATTTTCCAAGATCGAATTTGAAAAACCGCTGGCGGTCGCCGTCACGCGGTATTTGCCGAGCGGCAAAAGCGGCGCACTAAAAAAACCGTCCGAATTGCTCGTCACGGTTCGCTCAAATCCTGTTTCCGTGTTTTTGACGTTGACCGATGCGCCGTTGACAACCGCGCCGTTCGGGTCAATCACCGTGCCTTGAATTAAGCCCGTCGTCGCTTGTGATTGCGCGAAAACGCCAAAACTCAGAAAAAGCACACTAACGATGCTGAAAAAAGCTCGTAAAGCTCGCCTCATATTTTCTCCTTTTTTTTGTTTTGAAATAGACTTCTTCGCTAACCTAAATTCCTTTTGCAGACGAAATTATTCCCGAAAAATACCTGCAAACCCAACATTTCAAAAAATTTAATTTTAAGTTAAGAAAAAGTGAACTGCCTAAAATTATACGGGCAAATTTTACTTTAAAACAAACTTGCGAATGTTAATTTTTTTAATGACTGGCGTGAATTTCCTTCATAGTTTTACAAAGATTTTCAGAATCCTGATTAAAACCTTCGAAAATTTATGTTATCTTTTAATTCAATTCAAGGAGAACGATCGAATGTTTTGGAAAATCGCGTTGGGTTTGGGAATTTTGGGTGTCGTGATCAGTGCGATTATTTTTATCGTTTCCTACCGGGCGCTCACTTCGACGACCGATCCGAACACCGAAGACATCGCCCTGATCGGCGTCATCGCGAGCGTTTTGCTGACGATCTTTTCGTTTCTCCTGATCTTCATCAGCATCATTTTCGTGCTCCGCAGCAGCAAGAAAGAATTCGACGCGAAAAACGCCAAATAAAACCTTTATTCCGTTCATCACATCTGAGTATTTTTAATTCTAAAAACTTCCGAAGGCTTTATGAAACACAAAGTTTGTCTTTTTATCTTCGCGCTTTTTCTGATGCTTTCGCCCGCCGGTATCGAACAAATCTTTGCCTGCTGGTGTCGCGATATAAGTAGTTGCGAGGCAGCCAATCTGGCGTCCGCCGTTTTTGTCGGCAAAGTTTTAAAGGTCACGGCTGACAGCAAACCGCCGGAAGACGGAAGACGGACTTCATGGAAGGAAAAAATCACTTTTCAGGTCAAAGAAAATTTTTCGGGTGCGAAAGACAAAACCGTTGAAATCAGAACGGGAACCGAATTCGGTCCCGGCGATTGCAACTACTTTTCGTTTAAAAAGGGCGAAACTTATGTTGTTTATGCTTATCAGGATAAAGAAACCGGCGAATTAAGCGTCGGCGAATGCGGCGGCACAAAATCGATTGCGAAAGCCCAAAACGATCTCGCGTTTCTGCGAAATATTCCCGCCGGAGACCGCAATGGGAAAATTTCCGGTTCGGTTTTCGGAATTGGGTTTGACCCGCAATTAAATCGCTATGATGATACGACTTTAGCCGGAGTTCCATTATTGTTGACCGGCGACGGGATCAATAAAACGATTTTGACAAACGCCGAGGGCGATTATGAATTATCCGGTCTGAAAGCCGGAAAATACAGTCTTCAAGTTTATCTGCCCGATATTTACGAGCTTTTCGGCAGCGACGAATCGGATGATTCCGTCCGCGAAATAGATTTGAACGGCAGAGGTTGCCAGCGGGAAAGTTTTTTCCCCGCGATCAAAAACACGCTCGCCGGAACGGTTAAAGATCAAAACGGTCAGCCGCTCGAAAACATCGAAGTTCAGCTGATCCCCGAAAATAAGGAAGATCAAAACGATACCAAAAACGATTACACCAAATATACCGACAAGGACGGAAGATTTATGTTTCGCAATATCTTTCCCCGGCGCTATCTGCTCGGCATAAATATCGAAGGCGACGATGAAGAGGAAATACCCGTAATCTTTTATCCCAACGCATTAAACCGCACCGATGCTGTAAGAATCGATTTCGGTTTGGGTAAAAAGCTCTCAGGCTACGATTTGATCTGGAATAAAAAAAATAAAACTTTCTGACCGCGCCGCATCTAAACCAGCGAAATTCCGCCTGATAAGTTTGAACAAATCCTTGATATTTTGCAGAACTTGAAGAATCGATGAGTTTATTCGGTGTGTTATAATTTTTGCAATATGGGTCAAATTATTATCGAAATACCGCAGAATGTGCGGCGCACTTACCAGATCGTTTCCGAAGAAACGGCAAAAAAACTTTTGGAAAACCTCGAACGCTTGGCGGAAAAGCAAAAGCGGGACGAGGACGAAGATATTCTTGGTTTATGGACGGCGCCCAAACCATTGGTCAAAAAGAAAGCGGTTTAGAGCAATGAAACCTTTCAAAATTAGAAATATCGAAATCAATCCGCCGCTGATTTTGTCGCCGATGGCGGGCGTCACGGATTATACTTTTCGCCGCCTGATCAAACGGCGCGGCGGCGTCGGATTGGTCGTCTCCGAATTTATCTCGGTCGAAGGTCTGACGCGCCATAATCCGAAATCGAAACGGCAGATGCGTTTTGACGAAGAAGAACGTCCCTACGCCGTCCAGATCTTCGGCGGGCAGCCCGAACGAATGGCTTTGGGCGCGGAAATGGCGGAAGAAGTCGGCGCGGATATTTTAGACGTCAATTGCGGCTGTCCGGCGCCGAAAGTTGTCAAACACGGCGGCGGTTCGGCACTGCTCAAAGATATGCCGCGAATGGAATTGATTCTCAAAGAGATCAAAAAAACGATCACGATTCCGCTCACACTGAAAATGCGCGTCGGTTTTTCCGATTCGACGATCAACTGCGTCGAGGTCGCGAAAATGGCGGAAGCCGTCGGCGTCGAACATATCCAGGTTCACGGTCGCACCCGCGAACAAGGCTATAAAGGAATGGCGAACTGGGATTTAATCGGCGCGGTCAAAGAAGCCGTAAAAATTCCGGTTTCGGGCAACGGCGACATCACGACGATCGAATACGGCATGCGGCGCTGGACGGAAACCAATGTGAACGGAATCCTGATCGGGCGCGGCGCGATGCAGAATCCGTGGATTTTCCGCCAGTTTCACGATGTTTTGCAGGGGCGCGCGCCGTATCAGCCGGATTTGGCGGAAAAAAAGGCGGTCTTGCTCGAATTTTTTGAAATGGTCCGCGAAGAAATGCCCGAACTCGTCGCTTTGGGAAAAATGAAACAGCTTGCCGGACAGTTTACCAAAGGCTTGGTCGGCGGCGCACAGTTTCGCCAGACGCTTTATCATTCGCATTCAGCGACCGAGATTCTGGACAATATCACAACCTATTTTGAAACTCTTTCGACGCGCCAAACTTTCGGTGACGGTTTGCGGGAAGCCGATCAGGATTTGGAAATTG
>CADEFG010000625.1 GCA_902826505.1 uncultured Acidobacteriota bacterium | reverse complement strand
GCAAAAGAAAAGTTTTTACCCGATAATTTTGCGATCGGCGGCGTCGGGCGGCAGGAAATGACGAGCGATGATTTCCGCAGTCAAATTCGCGGCAATCTGCTCGAATTTATCGGCAAAGATGTCGATAAAGAGCTGCTCCAATGGTTCGAAGAGCGAACGCATTACACGGGCGGCGATTTTGCGGCGAAAAAGACTTTTAACGACCTCAAAAAACTTCTCAAAGACCTCGATAAACAGTTCGACATTCCCGAAAATTATTTTTTCTATCTCGCGACACCGCCGGCGCTTTTTGGTCTCGTCACGGAAAAAGCCGCCGAAATCGGTTTGACGGACGAAAAAGAAGGTTGGCGCAGATTTATTTACGAAAAACCGTTCGGACACGATCTCGAATCGGCAAAAAATTTAAACGCCGAGCTGCAAAGCCTGCTCAGAGAAACGCAGATCTACCGGATCGACCATTATCTCGGCAAAGAAACCGTGCAGAATATCCTGGTTTTCCGTTTCGGCAATTCGATCTTCGAACCGATCTGGAATCGAAATTATATCGACCATGTGCAGATCACGGTCGCCGAAAAACTCGGCGTCGAGCTGCGCGGCGGTTATTACGACACGGCGGGCGCGCTGCGCGATATGATTCCGAATCATATTTTTCAGCTTGTCACGCTGACGGCGATGGAGCCACCCGTTTCGTTTCAAGCCGATGCCGTCCGCGACGAACAATCAAAGATTCTGTGCGCGATCCAGCCATTTTCGCCCGAGGACGTTTTGCATAAAACCGTTCGCGGTCAATACGGCGAAGGCATCATCGATGACAAAAAAAAGACCGCTTACCGCAGCGATCCGAACGTCAACCCGAATTCAAACACCGAAACCTTTGCCGCGCTCAAGCTCTCGATCGATAACTGGCGCTGGGCGGGCGTCCCGTTTTATGTGCGCACCGGAAAACGGATGGCGGGCAAACATTCGGAAATTCTGATCCAATTCAAACGCGCTCCGTTTATGCTTTTCCGCGATACTTCGGTCGAAAAACTGACGACCAACCGGATTGCCATCCATATTCAGCCCGATGAAGGCATCACCTTGCATTTCGGCGCGAAAATTCCGGGTCCGATCGTTGATATGGGCGCGGTTGATATGGATTTTAACTATCTCGATCATTTCGGCGAACAGGTTTCGACCGGTTATGAACGACTGCTGTTCGATTGTATGACGGGCGACGCGACGCTTTTTCAGCGCGCCGATATGGTCGAAGCCAGCTGGCAGATCGTTTCGCCCGTCCTCGATGTCTGGAAGGCGATCCCGGCTCGTGATTTTCCGAATTACGAAACCGGCAGTTGGGGACCGAAAGAATCCGACGAGCTTTTAGCAAACGACGGTCGGAAATGGAAAAATACGGTTGATTAATCACATAAGTCAAGCAATCGGCGTTTGGCTTTTGATTTATAAATAATGGCTGGCTTACGGCAAATAAAATCCTTTTTGCGGACGGCTTTGATTATCACTTGTGAATTTTCAACAAAAGCCCGAGCAGATTTTTCGGAGTTTTTCGAACCGATCCGAATTGCTCTCCTGATTTCGGTCAAAATTGTGTCAGCTCACCCTGCTCAGGCTTTTCCGGAAAATAAACTTTTCAGATTTTTTTCCGGGCGGCGGGAAGTTGTTGGAAACAAACAAAACCGATAAGAAAACCCGCAGCGGCGATCGATATTTTTCACTTTTCAATCTTGCGTTTTACCTTTTGCCTTCCAAATCAGTCCAATCACCCGATTGAATAAAACTTGCCCAGTAGAACGGATGCTGACGATTCGGTTTTTTGAGCATTTCGAGTTGAACTTGCCGCAACGCCGCGCCGCGTCCCAAGCCCTGGTTGAGATTTTTGTAATAATTCGTCATCAATTCACGCGTCACAAAATCGCTGATCGACCACAGGCTCATCACCAAAGATTCGGTTCCGGCAAGCACGAAAGCGCGGCGCAACCCGTAAACGCCTTCGCCGTTGCGGACTTCGCCCAACCCCGTATCGCAGGCTGAGAGCACAACGAGCTTTGTTCCCCAGAGATTCAATCCCGACGCTTCGAGCGCCGTTAGAATGCCGTCTTCTTTTTCGCCCTTCCGCGAGTTAGCGCCCGCCAGCGCGAGTCCCGAACGAAGGAGCGGATTGCCGATTTTTTTATCTTCCAAAAAGAAACCGTGCGTGGCGAGATGCAGAATCTCGGGCGCGTTTGTTTGTTTCAAGGCGGTTTCAGAAGCCTCCGCTCCGCTCAAAAAATCAGCATTCGGGTAGATGGTTTGGATTGACCGTGCTTCCTGCATTGTTCCGCCGAGCGGCGCAAAAAATGTGTCGGTGAGATTTCGGGTCGCGGTTATGCTCCGGCGTTTGCCGATGCGCGAAACCGATGCGGTGGTTTCCGGCGCGCCGAATAACGGATTGGCAATGATGAGCGGCTTGTTTTTATTTTCGCGTTTGGCGCTCATTCTCAGCAAATCACGTCCGCTGGTCAGATAAGCGAACGAATGATTTTCAACCGCAAATTGATTTTTTTCATCAACCAGTGCCTCGAACGGAATCAAACTCAGATTTCCGTCGGGCGAAATGAGCAGATGTTTCGCAGTGCCCAAAAAGGGGCGCAGCGGCGACATTATTTTTTCGTCGAGAGCACGGGCAAGCGGTCGGAAATCTTTTCTTTTTACATCGCGCAAAGTTTGGCGAAAAGCTTCGATCGATTCGTCGATCGACTTCGCCGCGCCTAAATCTTTCCACTCGATCGCGCCTTGCCGGTGAACGACGTAAGCGACATAACGCGGCTCGCCGAAAGCCATTTTTTCGTTGTCGCCGACGGCTTTCGGATCAAATGGTCGGTAAATTGCGAATTCAATCAACGCGGCGTTTTCGGGGATCGCCGATTGAATCGAGGCAATTGTGGCGGGTTGGATCCGGGAACGAAACTCCGAACTTTTGCGGCTTATTTCCTGTTCTAATTTTTCCTTTTTTTCTTCGAGTTCTTTAATTTGTTTTTCGTGTTTTTCGGCGGTCGTATTTTCAGCACCACTTAAAATGTTTTGGGCTAACTGCGAAGTTACTTTTTTTAAGTCGTCGAGTAAAATCTGGTCGTTCGGGTTAAAGCGGTTACGCAGGGCGGCAAACTCGAAAGCCATTGCGTCCTGCACGCGCCCTTTGCGCTCGAAGATGGTCGTCAAGGCAAGTTCGAGTGCCGTCGCATCCTTCGGCGCAAACTTCAAATGCGCCGAAAGATATTGGTTCGTTTCGCCTGAAAGCGAGTTCAGATAAAGCAATTTTTGTTTTTCGCTGCTCGTGAAAAGTATCGTTTGGGCGAAGCGTTCGCTTAACCGAAGCGAGCGCGTAAGCAAATCGAGAGATTGCTTAGTTTCGCCTTTCGCCTGATGATTTCTCGCTAAAGCGTTCAGATAACTAATCACGTCGGGATGCAATTCTCCATAA
>CADEFG010000624.1 GCA_902826505.1 uncultured Acidobacteriota bacterium | reverse complement strand
GAGCTATTTTCGCAGCCAGTAAAAATTGACGAGCGATAATGCGCCGCCGACCAAAACTCCGAAACCGAAATCCGCTGAGATCAAAACAAAGCTCAAAAAAGCGCCCAAAACGCTTGAAGCCGCCATCAGAATGATAATTCTTTTGTACGAAAGCGACGGAACTTTTCGTTCTTCGATAACAGGTTCGGTATTTTCGCTCATGGCGAAACAATGATTTTACAAAGGAAACGTCGAAATTTCAAAGCCCGAAACGGATTTTGTGCTTTTTTTCTCAAATCTTTCGTTTCGTCAATCGTTGATCGTTAATTTTTGTTTTAATTTTCATCATCCGATTCCCGGTTGACGATTAACGATCTCACTTTTTAAATATTTGCGAAGTGATCCGAAAAAATTGCACAAACCCGATAACGCCGCCTAAAACTATTCCGACGACAATGCCCCACGGCGAGCTTCCGAGAAGCTGATCGGCAAACCAACCGAAAACCAGCATAAAAACGACCGAACCGAAAAACACGATCGCTGCCGAATATGCCAAACCGCTCTGGCGGACGGTTTCCGCCGGAGTTTCGGATTGGTAAGCGCTTTGAAAGATCGTCGGCGCAGATTTTTCATCATTTGTTTTTTCATCGATGAATTGACCGGCAACCGGCGCATTTTCGATTTCGCCGGCTGAGGATTCTAAATTTACGGATTCGTTTTCTTTCGTTTCGACAACGGGCGCGACGGTTGGCGGCGGCGCCTCGGGAATTTGCAAAATCTCATCATTTTCACCGCCCGGTTTGGCAAAAAACCTCGCGTCTTCGGGAATTTCGAAAACCTGCCGCGTTTCAATTTTTTCCGAAGTTTCCTCAACCGCCGCCGCCGGTTCGCTGTCTGACGGTTCGACGCTCGGCGGTTCGATGATCGTTTCTTCAACCACAACTTTGGTTCCGGGCGGCGGTTCTTCGTCGGCGTTGAGCAAATTTTTTATCATTGTTTTTTTCTCCCGTGTCCCGTTTTTACACGATTTCGGCAACTGACAATTATTTTATGCTAAATTCCGCAATAACAAAACGGGCGGACATTTTTTGCTGATGTCCGCCCGCGATTTTGCCGAATTCGATTCCGGGCTATTTTGTTTGCGTCGCGGTTGCCTGCGGCTGAATGCCGTTACCGTTGAGAACGCTCAAAAGATTTTTGGCGACCGTTTCGTTGCCCGTCAGCCGATTATGCTCGGCACACGCATCGGGCGCGCTGTTCAGAAGAAAACTGGAATTTACATTTTGCAGACTTCCGAGTTTCAGGAACGAAGCCAGCAGCGAACGTTTCGGCACGACGCCGTCGCCGGGTGAAAGCAAAACCTTTTCGGTTTCTTCTTTCGTCACTTTCGTCCCGTCGCTTTTCGTGTAGGAAACCGATTCGAATTCGGTTTTCCAAACGCCTTTTTTCGGGTCGCGGCGAATAATCATTCCGTCAATCGTCTGCCGGCATTCGGCACCGAGGTAATACATCGTAACCGGATTTTTCCCCGACGGCACGGCATCGAGCGCCGCTTGAAATTGTTTGGCGCGAAGCAAAACCGCGCGAAAATAAGCCTTGGCTTGCGATTGCTGGTCGGCATCGAATTTTTTCGCAAAATCATCGTCCAGATAAACCGCCCAACCATATTTTTCCCAGGTCGCCGGATTGTAAAGATCAATATTCATCGGCTTTAGATTTTCGTCAAAAACCCGCGCCGTTCCCGTGTGCGGCAAAAGCTGGTAAATTGACGGAATCGTAAAAAGATCGGCGCGGCTCAGATTTTGAACGAACGGCAGATTGATTTTCCCGCTGCCGAAAAGCGAAAAACCGTTGATGATCGAATCAAGCGCGCCCGTTGCGCCGGCGTTCGGTGTCGCGACCATCGAAATGCTGTTGAAATACGAGGCGCCTTTCCAACTGGGTCGCGCCGTTCGCCCGGTCAGATCGGCATTGCCGTACATCGCCGCATACCGCGTAATCAATCCGCCCATCGAATGCGCGATGACGTTAAATTTTAAATCGGGACGATTGAGTTTGGTGCGTAAATTATCCAATTTTTGCAAAAGAATTTGGGCATTTTCGACGTTATCAAGCCGCCAGTCGTAGGGAAAAACGTAAAAGGTGTCGGCATCGCCGCCCACCGCCGGAGCGTCGATCCGACCTTCGGTAAAACCGTCCGATTGCAAAATTTCGATTAGTTTTTGATAAACTTCGACCTTCGGCGTAAATTTGATGAGCTGAATTTCGCGCACGATATCGCCCGGTTCAAGATTGTCGCGGTTTGCCTTCAAGTTCGGCGAAATCGGAAGCCGCAAATCATCTTCTTTGTCGCGGTTGAGATCAAACCAAACCTTATTTTTATTGGTTTTATTGACGAGTTCGGAACCGATCAAACCCGGAATGAGAATCACCGGCAGTCTGCCTTTTGCCAAATTCTTAACTTCCGTTTTCTCTTCTTTTTTGTTTTCCTTTTTCTCGGTTTTTTGCTCTTTTTTCTCTTCCTTATTTTCGTCCTGCGCTGAAACACTCTGTCCGAAGGCGAGCGCCAAAACAAAAATCATCGAGAAAACGAATCGGCTCAACCTGTAATTTTTCGACATATATTCTTCCCTTTTCCGATCTTTTAAATTAAAGCCTAAATGAAATTTAATTCAACAGGTCAGATGACGGCAAATCTTTATTCGTTGTATTTTCTCTAGTTACAAGTGTTTCGGTCGGCGAAATCAATTTGTACCGAATACCGCGCCAGACGATTTCGCGCGACAACCAAGCACAAGTCGCGTTGTAAAAAAACAGCGCGGGCGAAAATATCCAAAGCGTGTTTTGCGTCCAAAATTGTTTGTTCAGTTCGTTTTCGTAATCTTTCAAAACGAGTTTGACCGCCGTCAGGCGAACATGCGCTTTGCCGATACTGAAAGCCGAAATCAAGATCAAGGCAACGAGCGAAGCCCAAAAAGCTAGAGAAAACGGCGCGTAAAAGATCAGGTTGAAAATTCCCCAGATAAAAACCAGATTAAAAAGTCCGGCGCCGATAAATGATTGAATCCAAAGATGCGCCGCGTAGACCCGCGTGATTTTCATCTGCCGCGTCGTAAATTCCAGACATTCGCGCCAGTAACAATTTTCGACCGAAGCCGTCAATGCCTGCGGGACAAAAAAGATCTGCAAGCCGGCTTCCTTCAACGCCCGCGTGACGGCGAAATCGTCCGAGAGCGTGCCGCGCCATTTTTCGCGCAGATCGAGCTTTTCGAACGTCGCGCGCCCGATCGCCAGCGAACCGCCCCAGCAAAAATTGTTGGCGAGATTCGCGCCCAGCGCCGACGCGATCGAAGCGTTCCAGACGCTTCTCATTTCCGAGCCGAAACCGTATTTCTTTGAGATAAACCAGCGATAACCGGTTGCCGCGCCGATCTTTTCGTCCTGCAAAGGCGCGATCAAATTCGTCAGCCAATTTTCCGACGGTC
>CADEFG010000623.1 GCA_902826505.1 uncultured Acidobacteriota bacterium | reverse complement strand
GGTTAAAAGTTTGCTTGAATATTTAGGTAAACCTTTTCCCCTTTTTCACTTTTAACCTTTTTAACTTTTTAAACTTTCATTCATCCAACTGAGGTAGCTTTCCGAAACCTTTTCCGCCGCGAGCGCGACGATTTCGGGCACGTCGTAGCTGTGATTTTTTTTGATAAACTTTTCCAGTTCGTTGTATTTTTCCGAAAGGGTTTTGATCAGCAGAAGATGTTCGGAATCCGCGTGAACGGCATTTTCCCAAAAGTAAAACGATTTCATACGCGGCAAAACCTGGACACACGCCGCAAGTTTTGCCTCAACTATTTTCTGCGCCAAACTCTCGGCTTCTTCGACGTTTGGAGTTGTCGTTAGGACAATTAACATTTTGAAAAAGTTAAAAGGGAAAAAGTGTTTCCATATTATTCAAGCAAACATTTTCCCTTTTTAACTTTTAACCTTTTTCGCTTTTTATCTCTTCATCAAATCGTTATATTCGCCGCTGTCGACCCATTTGAGAATTTCCGAAACGCGCCAGATCGGGAACGGGTGCGTCAGACCGGCGTTGAGCAGATCCGCCCAGAAACGATCGAGTTTTTTCTCGTCGTAGTTTTTCTGAAATTCGCGCGCCTGCTGCAAAAACAGATCGTAATCGATCCTTGATGCAAAAGTTCCGCCGGCGAGCTTCATCATCGTTCTGCCGATCACGTGCGGATCTTGCGTGACGAGCAGCGCGGCGCGGTCGCATGAAAGTTCGGCGCGGCGTGCCCAAGCCATCAGAGCGCTGCTGATGCCGGTTGAAATGATAAATTTAATAATATCCTTACCAGGCACGAGCGCCGCGACCGAAGCGTTCATCAAAGCCTCGATCAAACGCGCCGCCGTCAGGTAAAGAACGTGTTCGGCGTGAATATGACCGACTTCGTGCGCGATCACGGCGAGCAGCTCTTCATCGTTCAATCTTTCGACCAAGCCGGTCCAAAGCACGATCACGGCTTTATCGACGCCGCCCGTAAAGGCATTGACCATCGGGTTTTGCTGGATAAAAAAGTCCGGCATATCAACACCGAGCGTCGTGCAGGCGACCTGCAGTTTGGCGTGCAGATCGGGACATTGCTCGGGCGTGATCTTAACCGCGCTCGCCATAAACATGACGCGCATCGCCGATTCGCCCGTTACCTTTAAAAGCTGTTTGAGCGCCGTATCGATGCCCGGAATCGCCCGCAGCGCGGCGAGCGCTTTGCTGTCCGCCGGGTGAACGTAATCGTGTTTGTTCAAATCGGCAAACTTTTTGTGCGGTTCGTTCGAGAGCGGCAGCTTGCATTTCCCGCAGTTTGCCTGCCCGTTTTTGTAATCTTCCTTGACGGAATTTTTCTGCCCGCAATAGCGGCAGCGAACGCTGTATTTTTCGGCAACGGCGGCGGTTGATTGATTGTCTGAATCGGAATTTTTTCTTGGCATAAATTAAAGTTTAGATTAGATGTTCTTAATATTTCAAATCTGATGACTTAAACGGCGCAAAGTTGCCCAAAGTTTATTTTAATTTCAGCCTGACGACCGTCTCGATGTGATGCGTTTGCGGAAAAAGGTCGAGCGCCGTGATCGATTCGATCTCGTAAGCGTTTTCGCACAGAATCCGCAGATCGCGCGCGAGCGTCGCGGGTTCGCACGAAACATAGGAAATTTGCGGCGGTTTGAGCCGCAAGAGGCTTTCGATCGTTTCCTTTTCCGTCCCCGCGCGCGGCGGATCGAGCAGAACGAAATCGATTCCGGCTAGTTTTTCGACGTTTTCGCCGAGCCATTCGCCGACCGCTTCGGCGAAAAACTCCGCGTTTTCGAGCCGCGCATGGTCGATATTCTTTCGCGCGGATTCGATCGCTTTTTCGTTTGACTCAATGCCGTAAACCTTTGCAAATGAACGCGCCAGCGGGAGCGTAAAAAGCCCGACGCCGCAATACAGATCGAGCGCCGCAGCGCCCGAAGCGTTTTGCAAAGCCGTTTCGACCAACGCTTCGATCAGCGATGGATTTCCCTGAAAAAAGCTCTGCGCGTCGTAGAAATAACGGTTTTCGCCCGATGCGAAACTTATTTCTTCGGTCGGTTCGACGATTTCCGATGAATAAACCGAAACCTCGCTTCCGGCATTTGCCGCTTCGATCTCGACCTTTTCCGACCAAAAGCTTTCCCATTCGATCTCGCCGCGCAGATCCGTCAGCGTTGCCTGCAGTTCATTGGTTAGAATCGGGCAGGTTTCGACATCGATCACGTCGTGCGAATTGCGCCGGAAATAACCGATCCTCCGGCGGCGCGTGTCAACGTGCCATTGCGCGCGCGCCCGGTAGCCGAACTGTTTCGGGCTCGGAATGATCTCGATTTCGCCCGCAAAATTTATTTTACCAATGCGCGTCAGGCAATCTTTGATGATGCCGATCTTTGCGGCGAGCTGCGCCTCGTAATCCATCTGCTGAAAATCGCAGCCGCCGCAGCGCCCGAAAAAGTCGCACGGCGGCTCGATTCTTTCCTTTGACGGCGTGATGATCTCAACAATTTCGGCAAATGCCGTTTTGCCTTTGATCTGATTGACCCGCACGCGCGCCTGATCGCCCGCGGCGGCAAGCGAGACGAAGATCGTCAGATTGTCGGCAAACGCCAAACCGAAACCGTTCGGGACGATCTTTTCGATTTTGACAACTAAATTTTCACCCGGTTTGATTGTTTTACTCAATAAACGTTCTCAACTTCGATTTCGATTCCGCCGATCATTCCCGCCAGAAGATTGTAAATCAGTGCGCCGAGCGCGCCGCTGATAAACCCAACCGCGCCGTAAATGATCGGGAACATGATCAGCATTATCAGTCCGTAGACAAAACTGAAACCGCCTGCCGCCGCGCCGCCTCTGCCGCCGACGCCCATTAACATCGCCCCAAAAACAACGGCGACGAAGAAATAAATAACGCCGAGCAGCAACCCGATAATAAAACATAAAACGGCAGTTATTTTTGCATACGATAAAACCCCGACTTTTTTAATTTGCAGCTTATTCATAATTTCTCCTTTTGATCTTGATTTTTAGGTCTGAAAAATCTTAAGCACAGATTACAAATAAAACAAACTCAAACGCGGAATTTTCGCCTGTTCGCGCAGTTTTTTTAAGACCATCAGCTCGACGGTGCGGTCGAAAACGTCGCGTTCCATTTTGTTTTGATACGACGCGAGCTGTTTTTCGAGCGTCTTTCGCAGGTCGCCGGTTTCGACGTTTTTCAAAATGCTTGCGTCAATCAAAGCGTCGAGTTTTTCGAGCGAATCTTCCAGCTTTTCAGCGGAAAGCCTGCTTTCCGCAAGCTCCGCCAGACGATTTAAAACTCGTTCTAAAGTTTCACGCCCATCGCCGTCCGCTGTTTGGCTCAGCGCTTCCGACAGCGCAGTCCTCACGTCCTGCAAATGATTGTCGATCGCTTCACCGGAAAACAATTCGCTTTTG
>CADEFG010000622.1 GCA_902826505.1 uncultured Acidobacteriota bacterium | reverse complement strand
TATATTCCGTAGCAGAGCTACGGGGAATTACACCTATTACGAATCGATTAAATAATCGTCAGCTAAAGCAGACGGCAATTGATAAAACTCGATGGCAATTCATAAAATCAGAAAGCATTACTATTATTTCACTATGCTTAATACAAGCCAAGATTATTTAATGCAAAAGCAATCTTTTCTTAACTTCATTTTCATTTTCCACCAGTAAACTGTCCCTTAAATTCAAAATCAGCGGTTTGGCATGAGTTTTATTTCTTTGCCTAACTGCTTGTCATAACTGAGTTTAAAATTTCCGTAATTTAACCAAAAGAATTCTAAGGACATTTATTTTATGAACCAGACTACTCGTTCGGTCAAGCTACCAGTCTATCTTTTAACACTAATTTTTACTCTTCTTGCCGGAACGGCTTCGGCGCAGTTTGAAACCGCGACCGTTCTCGGTTCGGTGCGCGATTCCAACGAAGCCGCGCTCCAGAACGCGACCGTCACCTTGAAAAACATCGCGACCGAAAACGCACAGGTTTCGACGACCGACGCGAACGGCGATTATCAATTCACGGGCGTCAAAATCGGGGTTTATCAGGTCATTGTCGAGGCAAACGGTTTTAACCGGACGGTCGCCGACAATATCAATGTGACGGTCAACGCCCGCCAGCGCGTCGATTTGACTCTGCAGGTCGCCTCGGCAACCGAAACCGTCGTCATCACGGACGCGGCAAACCCTTTGCAAACCGATTCGAGCGAAGTCGGGCAGGTCATCCAGCGCAAACAAATCGTCGCGCTTCCGCTCAACGGTCGTTCGTATGCGAATCTGGCGTTGCTTGCGCCGGGCGTGCGCGAATCTTCGACCAATAGTTCGATCGGCGGCGGCGGACGCGAAGCCGCTTTTAACGTCAACGGTTTGCGGGCGACGATGAACAATTTCCTGCTCGACGGCGTCGACAACAACGCTTACGGCACGAGCAATCAAAGCTTTTCGAGTCAGGTCGTCCAGGTGTCGCCCGACGCGGTTGCCGAATTCAAGGTTCAAACAAATACTTACAGCGCGGAATTCGGACGTTCGGGCGGCGCGGTCATCAATGCTTCGTATCGGACGGGCACGAACGATTTTCACGGTTCGGCGTGGGAATTTCACCGCAACACGGTTTTAAATGCGGTCGGATTCTTTAAACCGCTCGGCGGCGCGAAACCGCCGCTGATTCGCAATCAATTCGGCTTCGCCTTCGGCGGTCCGATCATCAAAGACCGGACGTTTTTCTTCGGCGATTTCGAAGGTTTCCGGCAGATTCAGAAAAACTTGGTTTATTCAAACATTCCGACACTTGCGCAACGGCAGGGAATTTTGACGGTCGCCGTGCGCAACCCTCTGACGAACGTCACTTACGCGGCGAACACGCCGCTTCCGCTCACCGCCTTCGCGCAGAAGGTTTTAAATGATTTGCCCGCGCCGAACCTGACGGGCGTCCCGGGATCGAATTATCAGGAATTGGTTTTGAACCGCAATTTCAGCGACAAATATAATATTCGCATTGATCATAAATTTAACGACAGTTTCAGCCTTTTCGGTCGTTGGAGCTACCGCAAAGTGAATGCGTTCGAAGCGCCGAATATTCCCGGAGCGTCGGGCAGCAATCAAAACGGGTTTGTCGACATTTTGAACAAACAACTGGTGGTCGGCGGAACTTACGCATTTGAAAATGCTTCCGTTTTAGACATTCGTTTTTCGCGCTCGAAGATCGATGCCGGAAAACGCCCGCCGCTGACAGGCGGACCGAGTATGTTCGAGCTTTACGGCATTACCGGACTTCCCGACGATACGGAAGTGACGGGCGGTTTGACGACGCAAACCATCGGCGGACTGTCGCAGCTCGGACGACAGGCGACGAATCCGCAGTTTCAAAATCCGACAAATTACAATTTGCGAACGAGTTACACGGTTTTGCGCGGGCAGCACAGTTTAAAGTTCGGTTACGAATACTTGAGAGTCAACACCGAAGTTCAGGACACGAATCCGCTGATGGGAATCGATACCTACACCGGGCAATTCAGCCGACCGACGGGCGCCGGCGCGAACAATATTTACAATCTCGCCGATTTTTATTTCGGTCTGCGAAGCCAGTACGAACTTGCCAATCTGACCGTCGCCGAAATGCGCCAGCGATTTCATTTCGCCTACATTCAGGACGATTTCAAGGTTAATCGAAAACTGACTTTGAACTTAGGTTTGCGCTACGAATTCGGCACGCCGTATTACGAAAAGAAAAATCGTCTCTCGAATTACGACCCGGCGACAAATTCGATCTTGCTTGCCCGCGACGGTTCGCTTGCCGACCGTGCATTGGTTAAGCCGGATTACAACAATTTCGGTCCGCGGCTCGGATTCGCCTATAATCTTTTCAAAAAAACCGTTATTCGCGGCGGCTACGGACTCGGTTACAATTATCTGAATCGTTTGGGCAGCGCGGATGTTCTCGGAACGAATTTCCCGATCATCACGCGGGCGGCAGTCGCCCAGAACACGCTGATTGCAAGTCCTTTGTGTGTCGGAAACGTTTACGCGAGCAATTGCTTCCGGACGACGCAAGCCGGCTACCCGACGAGCGGTTTGCCGAATAACGTGACGCTTTACGTTCCGCGCGACATTAAAACGGCGATGATTCAAAATTGGCAGTTTTCCATTCAACAGGAAATCTTCGCCAAGATGGTTCTCGATGTCGCCTACGTCGGAAACCGCGCAAAAAATCTTGTCATTTTAGCCGACTTCAATCAGGCGCGACCGCTCACGCCGGCGGAATTCGCGTTGCCGCCCGCACAACAACCGTCGCTTCAAGCGCGTCGTCCGATTCAAGGTTTCGGCTCGATTTCGGCGGTTTTGCCCGAAGGTTTTTCAAATTATAACGCTTTGCAAATCAAGCTCGAACGCCGGTTTGCAAACGGTTTGTATTTCCTGAATTCCTTCACCTGGTCAAAGGCGATCGACAACGCTTCGCAGGTTTTGGAAGAACCGAACGGCAACACCGGAACGCCGCAGAACGTTTATGATATCCGCTCGAACAAAGGCATCGGCGCCTACGACCAGCCCTTTAATAACACGACGAGCTTCGTCTGGGAATTGCCCGTCGGGCGCGGACGAATGTTTGGCGGCGGGATGAACTCGGTTTTTGATGCGATCGTCGGCGGCTGGACTTTGAGCGGCGTCAACACGATGACGAGCGGACAGCCGATCACGTTTCGCTACGGACCCTCGCCGGTAACGAACAATCTGCCGTCGTTTTTGGGCGGTGTCGCGCTGCGCCCGAATGTTGTCTGCGATCCCGTCAACCGCGATGCCCGCACAAATCCGACGCGCGAATATTTCGTCCGCTCGTGTCTGACAACGCCGCCCGTGACCGCGCCGTTCGGCAATGCCGGGCGCAATACCGTCCGGAGCGACAATTATTTCAACTTGGATCTCGCCGTCCAGAAACAAA
>CADEFG010000621.1 GCA_902826505.1 uncultured Acidobacteriota bacterium | reverse complement strand
CCTAGACTTAATTGAAAAAGACATTTTTTTACGGGTCAAGCCGTAACTAAGAACAATTTTATTTTCCGCGAATAAATTTGTTGATATACGGGTCGCCCGTTTTTCTTAATTGTTCGTCTTTACCGCTGAAAATGATCTTGCCGTCGCGAAACATGATAACTTCGGTATTGATCAAACAAAGTTTCTCGCCTTCCATTTCAAAAATGACTTCGCCGTCCTCGTTGACGGTCGCATATTCCGAAGAAAGATATTCGAGATTGTTCATTTCGTGGGTCACAAAGATCGAAGAAACGTCTTCGAGATCGCGCAATTTGATCGCGAGTTCGCAAATTGTCCGCGCGGTCGGCGGATCGAGTCCGGCGGTCGGCTCATCGAACATGACGATTGTCGGATCGCCGACGAGGGCGCGGGCAATCCCGACGCGCCGCCGCATCCCGCCCGAAAGCTCGCTCGGCATTTTGTCGATCGCGTCTTCAAGGTCAACGAACCGCAGCATTCGCCGAACTTCCTTTTCGCAGGTTTCCTCGTCAACGCCTTGTTCCTGAAGACGATAGGCGACATTTTCAAAAACCGAAAGGGAATCGAACAAGGCGCCTTCCTGAAAAACCATCCCCATCTTCTGGCGGACGCCCATCATTTCTTCTTCCGTGTAATGTGTAATATCTTCACCGTCCACGAGAATCTGTCCCGAATCGGGTTTTAAAAGACCTAAGATCAGCCGGATGGTCGTTGATTTTCCGCCGCCGCTCCTACCCAAGATCAATTTCGTTTCGCCGCGCCGAACGGTAAAACTGACGCCATCGAGAATCTTTTTTTCGTCGAACGAAAGATGAACATCGCGAAATTCGATCGCCGGCAAAATCCGGTCGGGTTCGTTAACCGCTTCCTGAATATCGGCAGTGACACCGCGCTCTTCCTCGGTCAGAGTAATATTGGTTTCTTCGATTTCGGAAGACTGCATAATAAGTTTTCGATAATTATAAATTTTAAATACGTCCGATGTCGAGAATCGTTTGGATCGCTTTTGAAAGGAAAAAGTCAAAAACAATCACGACGATCGAAGAAATGACCACCGCCGAGGTCGTCGAACGCCCGACACCGACCGTGCCGCCGGTCGTGCTTAAACCCTTGTAACAGGAAATGCTCCCGATGATTAGCCCGAAAAATAAAGGTTTGATAATTCCGCCGATCAAATCCTGCGTGGTGATGCCGTTGCGAACCGAAGTGACAAAGACATTCGTGTCCTGATTGAAAAGTGTCGTCGCGACAATTCCGCCGCCGAGAATGCCGAAAATATCGGCGGCAACGGTCAGCAGCGGCAGCATAAAAATCAACGCGACGATTCGCGGCGAAACAAGTTTCCGCGTCGGGTCGGTGCCGAGCGCGCGCATCGCGTCGATTTGCTGCGAAACGACCATCGAACCGAGTTCTGCCGAAATTGCCGAACCGATCCGCCCGGAAACCATCAAAGCCGTTAAAACGGGTCCGAGTTCGCGAACCAGCGAAGTTGCCACCGAACGCCCTGATTGATCCTGAATACTGTAATATTGCAAGGTCGGAAAAGTTTGCAGAATCAGCACGCCGCCCGTGAAAAATCCCGTCAGCAAAACGATCGGCAGCGAACCGACCCCGATCAGGTCCATCTGGTGGACGGTTTCCGCGATATAGCGCGGCTTTTTGACAAGCCCGTAAAATGCTCGCCAAATTAAATAACTTATTTCCTGTAGTTCAAATAAAAACTTTTTGAGCGGATTCATTTACTGTTTTGAAACAAAAAATACTTTTGCCAAGATTACAACGAACCCGCCAAAAAAAAAAGCCGGCTTTCCTAAAAAGCGGCTTTAAATAATCGAAGAAGATTCGGTTGAATAAAATTATGGCTGACGATTTTGCATTCGGCGCTGCTGCAAACGGTTCAAAGGTCTTTGTTGTTGGTTGTTGGGGTTGTTTTGATTTTTAAAATTATTCCTTCTTTGGAGAAGCTGTTCGCGCAGGTTGCGGAACTTGACCAATTGTTCGGGCGTCAGAACTTTGCGGATCAAATATTCGGTCAAAATTCGTTCTCTCAACAACTCGGATTGCGCCTGTTGGGCGGTTTTCGTCAATTCTTTGACTTCTTCGTCGGTCGAATTATCGGCATAAACCGCCAGATCGAGATTGCGGTTCGCCATTCGCCAGCGTTGTTGGGCTTCCTGCATGATCGGTTTTCTTGTCTGGTTGATCCGGCGGATTTGTTGAATCTGCTCACGCGTCAAACCCAACTCTTCGAAAATCTTGAAAGGTCGGACGGTTTGATTCGGAATTTGAGTCTCGGGCGTCGCGGTCGGTTCCTGCGCGTTCGCATTTGAAAACGTCAAACATAACCAAAAAGCGGTAAAAATCAAACTTAAAAATTTTATCTTCTTCATAATTTTTCCTCGGACGAATTATTTCGTATCAATTTCTTCAAACATTTCAGCCAATCGCAAGGTATCGTCCTCTTCATCATCGTAGGGCGACACAACCGGAACTTCTTTTTTATTTTCCGGTTTTTTGACGGTTTTGTCAGCGTTTTGTTTATTGTTGGAATCGGTTTTCGGCTTTTGCCGCTGCGCATCTGAAACCTTTACAACCCGGTTATTTGGTAGATCAGTCCCGTCTGAAACTGCCAATTCCGGTTGTTCGGGTTTCGGTTCGGCAACCGGTTTCGACGGTGTTTTTGACGAATTATTCGTGTTGTTATTCGAATTTGATGGCTGAATTGTTTTTTCAACCGTCGGCAAGATCACCGATTTGCGTGTTTTATTGCTTTCGACAACTTCATCGTTTTTCGGTGAATTAAAAGCAAAATAAACAATTCCGCCAAAAACCGCCAAAACCGCCAATGACGCGGTTGTCAGTGACCAAACACGAGGAGAGAGCGAAAATAAATCGCGCAGTCCTGCCAACCACGAGCCTTTAACTTCCGATTTTTTCACCGAACTTTCGATCCTTTCGTAAGGAATTTCGATGGTCGGCGTTTGTATAGAAGCAAATTCATTTAATTTCCAATCGTTGATCGAAAAATGAACGCCCGAAAATACCTCGAGTTCATCGGCGCAAATCGGGCAGCCGGTGAGATGTTTTTCAAAAAGGGCTTTTTCCGCGCCGCTCGATTCATCGTAAAGAAACGCGATCAATTGTTCGCTGAAACCGCAACCTGAATCTTTGTGTTTGTTATTGATCATAACTGTTACCCCAATTTTCTTAAACAACCTCGAGAGGCGTTCGTTCCAGCTTTAATCTGAGCTGTTTAAGAGCCGTATAAACACGGCTTTTGACCGTGCTCAGCGGCAATTCCAAAGTTTCGGAAATTTCCTGAAAGGTCATTTCTTCAAACTCCTTCATGACAATTACTTGCCGCAAATCTGACGGCAGCGCATTGACCGCTTGACGAACGTGCGTTAAACGCTCGTTTTGCTCGGTGATCCGCGCCGGTGATTTATGCAGCGGCGCGAT
>CADEFG010000620.1 GCA_902826505.1 uncultured Acidobacteriota bacterium | reverse complement strand
GCGCGGCAAAAGTTAAGGAAAAAGATTTGCCGAAAGAGCAAAAACTCGCCTCGGCTTCGCGCCGTTCGGTGACGCGCCGCCCAGTTACAAGATAAATTTATTCAAAAACGGAAAGCGATAACAAAATCTTTGGGATGAAGATTTGCGCTTTCCGTTTGAATTTAATACAAATTTTATAAATAAAATTTGAAAATTTGCCAAAAACGGCATAATTAATCTTGACTTTCTCGGCGTAAAATTTTAGACTTCCATCGTTGCTGGTCAATTAAATAAGTCGTATCTGCTTTGCTTCCGTTATACTTGCAAAAAACGGTTGCGGATTTGTAAGCGGTTTTGTATTTGAGACCGGCAAAAGTTCCGTCTATCCCGCATTTTGCAGTAAGAAGAAGTTAAAAGTCAGGTGGTAAAAAGGTTTTCAGGTGGAATCGTCTGTTGATAAACGGTTGCAACTTGGGATTTAATAAATATCATCATAAAAGCAATAATAAATTTCGTAGCCCTTGACCTAAATTGGCACCGGAAAGAGGGAGATAAAATATGTTAGATCAATTAGTTGAATCGAGAAATAATTCGGCAGAAAACACCAGACGCAGCGAGTTCCTGTTGGGAACTCTGGTTGTTAT
The DNA here is from genome assembly GCA_902826505.1 of uncultured Acidobacteriota bacterium. GTDB lineage: Bacteria > Acidobacteriota > Blastocatellia > Pyrinomonadales > Pyrinomonadaceae > JAFDVJ01. The sequence goes on along the minus strand of CADEFG010000620.1, from coordinate 2,860 downwards.
CGTTTCCGTTTTGGTTGGTGGATGGGTTTACAGCCTTTTCAACAAAGAATACGGAATGGGTTCGGGAGACTTGGATATTTCGAGTCTTGTCGCGCCGGTCGCGCTTCCTGAAGACGCGCCGCCGCCGCCGCCGCCGCCCGAAGATAAACCTGAAAGAAAAGAAACAACCAACGATAAACCGACGGTGGTTGAAAAGATTGCGACGATGGAAGAATCGCTCGACAAACCACCAAAGCTTGACGAAGCGCGAAAACTGAATTCCAGTCCGCTCAAAAAATCTGAGGCGAGTCAATACACCGAAGGAACCGAAAACAAATATCGCGGCACGACCGGCGATCGAGATAGCTCTGAAGACGGCGGTGGTATCAAACCGACGTCAACACCCGTTCCGGAAGATGATGCGCCAAAAGTTCAGGTGAAAACACCGACTCCGAAACCGACCGAAAAACCTGTTCCGAAAACAATTTCGGGCGGTGTTGTCAACGGGAAGGCGACAAATCTGGTCAAACCGCCATATCCGGCAGCGGCACGCGCGGTGCGCGCGAGCGGCGCGGTTAATGTTCAGGTGACAATTGATGAAAGCGGTAATGTTATTTCGGCAAGCGCCGTCTCGGGACATCCGCTGCTGCGGGCAGCGGCGGTTTCGGCGGCACGGTCTTCGAAATTTTCGCCGACAATGTTGTCCGGTCAAGCCGTCAAGGTCACGGGCGTCATCGTTTATAATTTTGTTCCCTAAACGGAACATCCGCGGCTGTGGGAAAAGTTAGTCCCACAGCCAAAAAATTGCAATTATAAAATTTTTTTGATTTCTTTGGAGGAAAAATCATGACTTTTTTAGTTAGCCTTATGGGCTTCTTTTTAATGTTCGCCGAGGGCGAAGCTATTTCTTTCGGCATTTACGACATTGCCAAAAGTTTGACGATACCCGGTTGGATTGTTATCTTCACGCTTCTGGTACAAGCGGTCTATATGATTGCCGTCGGTATCGAACGTTGGTTGACCTATAACAAAGCCAAACAGCAATCGCGTCAATATGCGCCGAAAGTCGCACAGGCTCTTAAAAACAGCAATATTGATGAAGCTATCAACATCAGTGACAAACACAAAGATTCGCACCTTGCGATGGTTGTTTCGTCAGGTCTGAAAGAATTTCAAGCACATCAGGGCAGTGCCAGTATTTCAGCGGATGAAATGGAAGCCTCGAAGCGGGCTTTAGAACGTGCAATTGCTGTTAAAACAGCAGAACTCAAACGCGGACTTTCAGGTCTCGCAACGGTCGGCTCAACGGCTCCGTTCGTTGGTTTGTTTGGTACGGTGGTTGGTATTATCGGTGCGTTCCAGGCATTAAGAACCAATCAGACAGCCGGGATCGGCGCGGTCGGCGGCGCGATCGCCGAAGCCCTTGTCGCAACGGCTTTCGGTATCGCGGTGGCAATTCCGGCGGTTTGGCTGTTTAACTACTTTACAAACAAAGTTACGAGTTTCAGTGTTGAAATGGAAAACTCCGCTTCGGAATTAGTTGACTATTTCATTAAACAGAAATCCCGTCAGTTGAATAGTTAATTTGTGATACTTCTTGGTAATTTACATAAAGGAGAATTTTAATTATGGGAGCACCAGTTGGGGGATCCAATGAATATAACTCGGACATCAATGTAACTCCGATGGTGGATGTGATGTTGGTTTTGTTAATCATTTTTATCATTGTCACACCACTTCTGCAACAAGGAGTTTCGGTTAATTTGCCGCGTGAAATGATTAGTCCTGACCCAGATGCGGAAATCGCTAAAGATACTTCTGTTATTATCGCGATTCCGGACAATAACAATTTCTATATTGGAAAAAATCCGTATCCGCTGGAAGAGTTAGGCGAAAAGATTAAAAACCTAATGAAGGATAAAGCACCCGATAAGCGAATTGTTTATATCAAAAGCGGAATTGAAGTTGACTACGGTACTGTAGTCAAAGCAATTGATCAAATACGCAAACAAGATATAGACAAGATTGGTCTGGTTGCCGATCGAAAGAAAGGAAAACAACCTGAACCAGCTAATTAAACCAAATTAATTCAGTATTAGGGAGTAGAAAACTATGGGAATGTCATCAGGTAGCTCATCAGGCGGCGCAACACCGAATATCAACGTAACACCTTTGATTGACGTTTTGTTGGTACTTTTGATTATCTTTATGGTTATTACACCGTCTAAACCGAGCCGTTTTGAGGCAAAAGTTCCGGCGGAACCGAAAGATGAAGATAAGAATGTAATTTTGAAACCGAATCCGAATACGCTCATCGTGTTTGTCAACCGCGAAGGTGCAAAACTCAGGTTGAATCAAGACGATATTGGCGACGTTTCGGATACCGCACCGCTAACCGCAAAATTAAACGAGGTTTTCAAAGACAGAGAAAGTCGCGGCGTTTTGCGTGAAGGGACGAATGAAGTGGAAAAAACAGTCTTTATCAAAGCTCCGAAATCAGTAAAATACGGCGATGTCGTTAAAGTGATTGATGCCGTTAAATTGGCAGGAGCGCAACCAATCGGTTTGCAGATTGATGATTTGGAACAATAAGTAAGACTTGGTGTGGCGGAAATTAACTTTGATTTCCGCTGCATTAAGCGATAAATGGAGTCGAAAAATGAGATTTTCTCGTTTAGGTTTAATTGTTTTAATTGCATTTACAGTATTAACCGGAGCAAATTGCTCTTACTATAACCGGATTATTGCCAGAAAGAATTTGGTGGACGGCGCGACAGCTTACAAGGAAAGAAAATTTCAAGAAGCTGAACAACTCTTTCGAAAAACAGTCGAAATTGATCCTGATGCCAAAACGATGGAAGGCGAAACCGCGCAATTGTTT
>CADEFG010000619.1 GCA_902826505.1 uncultured Acidobacteriota bacterium | reverse complement strand
AAAAGCATGAATATGATGACGAAAACCAATCCGCCGATCGAGGCTTCGACGCCTGATTTGATCGAATCTGCGCCGAGACTCGGTCCGACCGTCCGCTCTTCCTGATATTCGATCTTCGCGGGCAAAGCGCCGGATTTGAGCGTCAACGCCAAATCTTCCGCCGATGTTTTACTAAATTTGCCTTCGATCTCGCCGGTATCGAAAATCTGCCCGCGGATCACCGGCGCGGATTTAACTTCATCGTTGAGCACGATTGCCAGATATTTACCGATATTTCTGCCCGTCCAGTCGCCGAACTTCTGCGCCCCGGCAGGTTTCAGATTAAAAGTGATCTTATAATCGCTGTCGTTTCCCGTCTGTGAATAAGCCGAGGCATCGCGCAATTCGCTGCCGTCGATGATTGCCGGATATTCTAGAACAAGGAATCTTTTTGGTTTTTCCTGCTGCGGATTTTGCTTGACGACCGAGGAGGTGTCGTCCTCGACATACGGATAGATCTTACGGTTCGGCGGAACAACCCCGCCAAGCGATTGTTTTGCCGCTTCTTCGGTCGGATATGTTTGAAAAGAATCGCCGGCGACCTTCATCAAAGCCAGTTTCGATTCGGCATTGATAAGTTTTTTGATTCGTTCGGGATCGTCAACGCCGGGCATCTGCAACAGGATCTGTCCCGATGTTTTTGAACCGTGGCGCTGGAGCGTCGGCTCTTTCACACCGAATGCGTTGATCCGGCTTTCGATGATTTTCAAAGCCTGCTCGACGGCTTGCTCTTTCATCACTTCCTGCGCCGCTGCCGGTAAAGACCAGACAATCGTGTTTCCGCTCACGGAAGGATCGCCCCATTGACTGAAATCAATCTTTTTCTTGACTTCATCAATGATGGCTTGCGATTGCGAAGCATCCGAAAGGTTCAGCCTGACGGAATAATTGCCGTTTTCCGTGACAACCGCTGAATCGGTGACGGGAAACGGTTTGCCTTCGGCATCTTTTGCATCTTTCGCGGCGGTCAATGCGGCTTGCGCATTATTTTCCGTCAGGGTTTTTAGGTAATCATCCGTTCTGACGCGCATCACGAGATGCGAACCGCCTTTTAAGTCCAACCCGAGATTGATATTGTCGGACAGATTCTGCTTGATGCCCGACCATGTAAAATCATTGCCCGTCGGCATCCGGCGAGGTCCGATGACAAGATAAATCCCAATCAGGGTGATCGCGATGATGATCCCTGTTCTAATCCACAAACTACTGTTTTTCATTGCTAAATGATTCCAAACTTCTAATTTCAAATTCCGAAGAAAAGATTTAAATCGGAATATGGAATTTGGAACTTTTAATTAATTTTTGTTTCCTCGGCTTTTTTGCCGATGACGGCGCTTTTGCCGATCTCCAGAAATGATTTTTCCGCGCTCTGGATAATAAAACTCGTTTCCCGAACTTCCTTGATTCTGCCGATAATGCCGCCGTTCGTCACAACTTCGTCATTGATTTTCGGACTGGTAATCATCTCCTGCAGCTTTTGCTGTTGTTTTTGCTGAGGGCGAATCACCAGAAAGTAAAAGATCCCGATCACGATCGCGATCATCGGCAACATTGTGATTAAACCGCCGCCGCCTTCACCTTGAAAAAATAATAGAAATATACTCATTTGTTTTTAAAGCCGAAAAGAAAAATACAATCATATACAATTGACACACGGTTTATCAAACGTCTGCCTACGCATTTTCCGGCATTTTTTCGAGAAAATCTTTTCTGAATCGGCTGAATCTGCCAAGTTTGATAGAATCTCTTACCTTGCGCATCAAGTCAAGGAAGAACGCCAGATTATGATGAGAAATTAAAATCGCCGCGAGCATTTCGCCCGTTTGGTAAAGATGCCGCAAATAAGCCCGTGAGTATCTCCGGCACACCGAACACGGACATTCTGCATCGAGCGGTTCGGAATCTCTTGCAAATTTTGCGTTGCGGATATTTAATTTTCCGCGTGAGGTAAAGGCGCCGCCCGTCCGACCGTTGCGCGTCGGCATCACGCAATCGAACATATCAACGCCGCGCGAAACGGCTTCGATCAGATCTTCCGGCGTCCCGACACCCATCAAATACCGCGGCGCTTGGCTCGGCATCTGCGGCGCGAGAAATTCCAGGACGTCATACATCACAGTCTTTTCCTCGCCGACGCTCAAGCCGCCGATCGCATAACCGTCAAAACCGATCGCCGTCGTTAAATCCAAACTCTCGCGCCTTAATGGAAGATGTCCCGCACCTTGAATAATACCGAACAAAGCTTGCTGACCGCTGAGGTCAGAAGAAGGTTCTGCGGTAGCGGGCGGTTGAAGATTATGAATTAACTTCTCAGACGGCAAACTTAAACTATCCGTTACCGCAGAACCTTCTTCTGACAAGAATCCCGTATCCATTCCTGATTCCTGCAATTCGTCAAAGCGGGTTTTTGAACGCTTTGCCCAACGCGCCGTCATTTCCAAACTCTTGCGTGTTTGGTCGAATCCGGCATCGCCCGGCGGACATTCATCGAAAACCATGACGATCTCCGCGCCCAACGCGGCTTGCATTTCCATCGAAACCTCGGGCGACAAAAACTTTTTACTGCCGTCGATATGCGAGCGAAATTCGACGCCTTCCTCGGTGAGCTTTCGCAGATCGGTCAAAGAAAAAACCTGAAAACCGCCCGAATCCGTCAGAAGCGAGCGATTCCAGGTCGAAAACCGGTGCAGACCGCCGAGTTCGCGAATGATTTCCGCGCCCGGACGCAGAAAAAGATGATATGTATTTCCTAAAATGATCCGCGCGTCGAGTTCCGATTCTAGCCATTCATAGCGCACGCCCTTGACCGTTCCTTGAGTTCCGACCGGCATAAAAACGGGCGTTTCGATCACCGAACGCCGCGTTCTTAAAATCCCTGCCCGCGCTTCGCCTTCCTGCGCGATTACTTTCCAATCTATTGGTTTCATAAAAAATTTAACGCAAAGACGCAAAGCTGCAAAGACGCAAAACTATTAATTCTGTAAAATCTTTGCGCCTCTGCTCCTTTGCGTCTTTATGGTTCAATTCCCTACTTTCGCTTTCCGATCAACGCCCAGATGTTCGCGGCACCGATCGCTGTTTCGGACGAAATTTTGCCGTTTTCATTGATCAAAACCGCCGATGGCGTGCCGAACATCCCGAATTTCTCCGCCGTTTTATAACCTTCGTCGAGAACGATCGGCGATTTCAGACCGATTTCCTGATGTTCTTCCTTGTCGCCTTCGGAAAAAACGAGCAGGTTCGGTTCGTCCGCGCCTTTTTCCTTGTCCCATTCCTGCAGATCGCGGATCATCCTGAGACAGTGCGGGCAGGTCGTACTCCAAAAAGCGACGAGCGTCTTTTTACCCTGAAAAGTTTTCGGCGTGATTTCCCTGCCGTCGAGGTCTTTGATCGAAAATTCGGGGACGCTTTCACCGATCTTCAGTTTTGAGCCGTTCGCGATAAAGACCGATCGTTTATCGAATT
>CADEFG010000618.1 GCA_902826505.1 uncultured Acidobacteriota bacterium | reverse complement strand
GGCTTTGTCGAAATTCTCATCATTTTCCGACGATTGGCATCGTGGGCTACAGATAGAACGTCGGTTTCACCGACTAAATACGAATTTCTTACGCTGAACTCACGTTAAATAATGGTTTAGAAAAAGAGGTCGGAGCGTGGCGGTCGCCAATCGTGAATAGAGAGTATTTATAATTTGGAATCCATTTGCCGTTGCAAATAGGCGGTTTGGTGTGATTCTGACTTTATTTTTGGAGCCTGAGTCTGTTTTTTCGATTGGTCGGAACAAATTTCGCGCATTTTTTTGTAAGCCAAAAATGGCAAACCGAAAATTACGATCAAAGTATTGATAAACCACAAACCCGCAAAAACAACCAAATGAGCGATTGAACTTCTATTTTTTTGATCTTGCATAAATTCCCCTAAAATTTTTTATAATATCAAAAAAAAAACAGCACAGATCAACTTCGTCAGAAAAAAATGTTTGGATTCAAACCTCGATAATTACAGGCGAAATAGCATTAATTTTTGAACGACAGATAAAAGGCAGTTTTTTGAACGCTTTTTATCTGTCGTAATATTTCAAAAAACAAGAACTACGGTAAAGCCGGAGTATTTTCCGCAAAATATTCGTGACTGTCGGCATTATCAACGGCTCGTTTCGGGTTCGTGCGGGCAAGGTTTCTAGCCGCCGTTTGTCCGTAAGCCCAATCGTCAGTTCCGGCAACGACGTTAAAATGACTCATTTCGTGAACGAGCGTGCCGGCTTTTGAATCCGTTCCGGTCGTCGGTGCGCTCCAAAAAGCGTTGCAAAGATAGATCGTGTAGGGCTGATTCGAGTAAACATAGGCATAAGCGCTGTCGGTGCAGGTGCAGTTGAAACGGACGCTTGCCGTGTCCATCGCATTCCTGATACTCGAAAAATGACTGCGCGCCGTTGAATAACGCGACGAAGTATAGGCTCCGAACCAGGTCGTGTAACGCGAACCGACCGTGCCGGCGTTTAGATAATTATAGGAATTTGTCGAATACGTCGAAGCATTGTTGCGAGCCGTCACGAGCGAAGTTTGCCGTGATGATGTGCAGCCCGTAAAGCTCGTCGAGCCGGTCACCGCGTCCGCTGTCGATTCATCCGGCATTTTGACCTGCCGACCGTCGATCCAAGCCTGTTTGTTTTCCGATCGGAGCGCCTCGGCACTTATGAACATATTCGGCTGATTTGTAAAAAGGTTGAGCGATTCGACGTTGTATTCGATCTGGTAATAACCCGAATCGGAAAGGTCGTAATAACCGGCAAGATCAACCGTCGTTTCGATGGTTTCCCCTGGTTTGAGCGTGATGTAATCCTTTTCGGTCGGTGCCGGACGTTTATAATCGGCGCCGACATATTCAACCGTTTTGCCGAAAACCGTCACGCGGAACAGATCTTCTTTAACACCGTCGAGCGGCGTAAACCAGCGCAGAATCTTTATATCGCGGCGGGTCGGATTTGAAATCGAAACATTGACCAGGACGCTTTCGTCAGCTGCGAACGCATTTTTTTCAAGGGTCAAAAAAACCTCGGCTGATTTTACGGAAGCTGCCGGCAGCGCGGCACTTGAGAAAACGCCGAGCAGCAGGGTCAGCGAAATAAACGAAAAGATACTTTTTCTTAACACTTAGATTGTCCTCCAAAATTTATGTAGAAATTATCCTGCCGAAATAAACGGCAACTATTTCAATCCGAATGATTGCGTATAACCGGAGACAAAATATCTGGACGTTTGAAAAGGGGAAGAACAGAATCACTAAAAGTAATCTGAGTATTGAATTTTAGAAATAGCTTTGTCAAGATTAAATCGTCACGGAAATAAGTTTATCCCGCTTAAAATTCAAGTTTCGATAATTTAAAAAAATCAAAAGGAGAAAAATGATATGGATGAAAATATAACGCTTGTTTTTCACGGTTTTTTGAATTTGACGGCAAAGGAAAAATTGAAACTGGTCGAAACGATCAACGATTATTTCGATTCCAACGAACGTGAACCGATCCGCGTCGAAAACGAAGAAAAATTTGCCGCGCTTGATTGGAGCTCGCCCGAAAAAATGTGTAAATGCTGTGGTAAATAAATCTGTATTCGATTATCACGAAAATACCCAAAACCAAAACCGCAAAAAATGCCGACCGAAAATAACCAGCCGAACATTCGCACCGAAGCCGTCGCCGGAATCACGACCTTTCTGACGATGGCTTATATCGTCGTCGTCAACCCGCAAATTCTCGCGACCGAAGGCACCGGAATCTCGTTCGACGGCGCGTTGACGGCGACCGTTCTGGTTTGTTTCACGATGACCTTGCTGATGGGACTTTACGCGAATTTGCCGTTTGCGGTTGCGCCCGGCATGGGACTCAATGCGTTTTTCACGTTTACGATCATTCTCGGACAAAAAGTTCCGTGGCAAACCGCGCTCGGGATCGTCTTTTGGGCGGGCGTTTTATTTTTGCTGATTTCGGTGACGCCGGTGCGGGTCGCGATCGCACGGGCGATTCCGAAGAATTTAAGAATCGCCGCGGCGGCGGGAATCGGGATTTTTTTGACGTTTATCGGGCTTAAAAATGCCGGGTTTATCGTTGCCGATCCGAATACTTTTGTAAAATTCGGCGCGTTCGGCTGGAAATCTCTCGCAACTTTTCTCGGGGTCGGTTTGACGGTTTATCTTTTAAGGCTGAAAAGCTCGCTCGCATTTTTGGGCGGAATCATTTTCGTTACTTTGATCGCATTAATTGCGGGCTGGGTCGAAACACCGTCGCAGATCTTCAGTCTGCCCGATTTTCAAAGCGTCTTTTTTAAACTCGATATTTGGGGCGCGTTAAAATTATCGCTACTGCCGGCGATTATTTCGATCATGTTCACCGATCTTTTCGATTCGCTCTCGACGTGTATGGGCGTTTCGCACGCCGCCGGTTTACTCGATGAAGACGGGCAGCCGAAAAATCTGCAAAAAGGTTTGATCGTCGATTCGTTCGCGACTTTCGGCGCGGGGCTTTTCGGTTCGTCGTCGGGAACGGCGTATATCGAATCGGTCGCCGGAATCGAAATGGGCGGGCGGACGGGCTGGACTTCCGTTTTTACGGCGCTTTGTTTTCTGCCCTGTTTGTTTATCGCGCCGCTCGCCGGAATCGTCCCGTCATACGCGACGGCGGTCGTTTTGTTGCTTGTCGGCGCTTTTATGTTCCGGAGCGTCGGGGAAATCGAATTTGAAAACCTCGAAGACGCTTTGCCCGCCTTTCTGACGATCATCCTGATTCCGCTGACGTTCTCGATCACGCAAGGGATTTTATGGGGATTTATCGCCCATGTCGCGCTTTATCTACTCGCCGGACGTTTCCGGGAAATTCACCCGCTGATGTATGTTTTGGGAGTTATCTCGATTGGTCTGGTCTGGCTTGAACACGGGAATTTCTAAAAATTCATCTCAATAATCAAAGCCTACTTCGCGGAAAAAGGTAAAATTTCCCGCAAAGGCACAAAGTCGTTTGGAAAAATC
>CADEFG010000617.1 GCA_902826505.1 uncultured Acidobacteriota bacterium | reverse complement strand
TCCAGACCAAAGTCCATTCCGCCGCCGCGAAAGCTCTCGATCGAACTGCGGTTTGCCTTATCAAACGAAGATTTATAAACAAATTCAACCCCGACCGCGCGGCAGATCGCGTTAATTTCCCGCGCCATAAAAAGCGCGTGCTCGCCGGATTCGACAACACACGGACCTAAAATAAAAGTTAAATTACCGTCGCCAAATGTGACGTTTTCGACTTTGAAAGATTTCATAAAACTGTAGAAAGATTAGCATAGAAAGAAATTCGGCAAAAGCAACGGCTTTTTACTTAAAAACAGCGGTTTATGTAATTGATATTAAAATCTCGACGTGATTAGACTACTTTCCGACAAAAGATTTTTCTTGCCAAAATTTGATTCAAAAAAGTAATATATATTTAGCTTAATTGAATTGCTATTCAAACTTCCCAGAAAAAATCCAACTGATATTTACATTTATCCCTTTTATCTTTTGCCGGTCAAAATCCGTTTAAAAGCCAACTTTTAGCCATTCGGAAGAATGTTTTCGCATTTTAAACCCGTCAAAAGATAAAAAATTCTTCGTCAAAATTCACTTCAAAAATTTTAGGAGATTTCCATGAAAAAAATTCTGCTTGCTGTTTTTATGTTCGTTATTTGCTGCGTTTTGTTTGGCATCAATAAATTTAACCATGCCGCAGCGCAAAAACTCGACACCATCGCCGCCGCCCCGCGCGATGCGGAAAGCGATCGCCAATTGGCGCAGTATCTGCACCAAATCACCAATCGTTCGAGCGATGGTCTGACTTTGAAAAAATTTAAGCGCGGCGGTTACCAAATTGATTTGCAAGGGCGTTTTCAAAACGTCATGCTCGCACGACTCGAACCCGAAGGCGATCTGACAAATGCCTGCGTCGCGAGCCTTGAAGAAGCCAATGCCTTTTTCGGCAGAGACCTTCTCACGGGCGAAGCCAGAGAGCAAACACAATATCCGAAGGAAAATCTTGAAAAGGTTGCCGCGCAGCACGGAATGAGCGTTGACGAATATATTTTTTATAAAAATCTTGTTGCCCGTTTCGAACAGCAGCCTTTAACCCCGCAATCTGCCAATATTTCGATCGTCAACATCGACGGCGCGGGCGAAGGATTTAACGATCCGGCGGTTGCCCCGAGTCCCGGCGAGGGCGGAAACAGCGCGGCGACCATCGGCGCGGCGCGGCTCGCCGTTTTCAATCAGGCGGCGACGATCTGGGGAAGTTTTCTCGACAGCAACGTAACCACGCAGGTTTCCGCCAAATTCGATCCGCAGACCTGCACGCCGACTTCCGCCGTGCTCGGCTCGGCGGGCACGACGTCCGCCTATCGCGATTTCTCGGGCGCGCCGCAAGCTTCGACCTGGTATCATTACGCGCTCGCCAATAAACTGCTTCGCTTTGACGCCGATGCCGGCACAGCCGAGATCAATGCAACCTTCAACAGCAATCTCAACGGCAGCGCTGGCTGTCTCGGCGGCAGACGGTTTTACTACGGTTTTGACAATGCAACACCGGCAGGAACTACGAATTTGCTGGTCGTCGTACTTCATGAGATCGGACACGGTTTGGGATTTAGCAGCTTGGTCAATTCTTCGACCGGAGCTTTGTTTGTCGGTTTTCCCGATGCTTATCTCCGAAATATGGTCGACAAAACTTCCGGATTAAACTGGGCGGCAATGTCCGATGTCCAGCGCCAGGCTTCCGCCGTCAACACTCATAATGTTTTATGGGACGGCGCGAGCGTCAAAATGGCATCCGGTTTTCTGACCGCCGGACGCGATACGACCAACGGACGCGTCCAGTTATTTACCCCGAATCCGATTCAGGGCGGCTCGTCAGTTTCTCATTGGGATACCGACGCGACGACGAATTTATTGATGGAACCGGCGATCAATACCGGACTGCCGATCGATCTGGATTTGACGCGCCAGCAAATGCGCGATATCGGTTGGTATCGCGACACCAATACGGCAGACGCGGTCAAAGACGCGATCTCGACCGTGACGCCGAGCAGCGGTTCGGTTCCGACCTCGACCAACCGGACAATTACATGGACCAATGTCGGCGGCTTTAACAAAAATGTCTCGATCGAGCTTTCCACCGACGGCGGCGTAACTTACCCGACCACGATCGCTTCGAATATTCCAAACACCGGTTCATTTGTTTGGTCTGTCCCGAATACGCCGACGACAACCGCCCGAATTCGCGTTCACGAATACAATTTTGCCGATCCGATCGCGGCTTCATCGGCTAATTTTTCGATTGCCTCGCCGACCGCCGCGCGGGTTTCCGTCGCCGGCAGAGTTGTTAACGCGCAGGGCAGCGCCGTTTCGCGTGCGCTCGTGACGTTGACGGACACCGGCGGCAACCGGCGCTCATTTACGACCGGCACATTCGGTTATTTTCATTTCGATCAGCTCGAAGCCGGACAAACCTTCGTAATCAGCGTCTTCGCGAAAAATTATCAATTCACACCGCAGGTTTTGAGCGTCAACGAAGATATCACCGATTTGATCTTTACGCCGAGTTTCTAACCGGATCGATTGAGATTTACAATTCGGTATTTATCAGTTCAAGAAAAAAAAGAAGACATCCAGAAAAATCTGAATGTCTTCTTTTTTTGTAAATAAAATTTTCCCGGAACTCGCCGCACAATCGATCAGTTCGATTTGGCGAGGGATTTTATTTCAGTCGTTTCTTTTGTAATAATTTACGACCGTTTTCCGATTTAAATACCACCAGCAAACAACCAACCAGAAAAGCGGATTGAATAAGACATTAGCAATCAAAGCGATTTTTTGCCCGCTCCCGGAATAAGAAACATAGGTCAGTAAATTAAAGATTGTCCAAAGCACATTTAGCGTAACGATTGCCAAAAGCGCAATGCGACCCTCATTTTCACCCAGAAAAGCCCAAACCGCGGCTCCGGCGACAAAGACGTTGCGCCCGATCAAAATAATTGCAATTAAAAACGGCGTTTTACTGTCATCATCCTGAATCGCGTTAAAATCGCTGATGAATTGAAAAACGCCGAACCGCAGAAAAATACAGATCGTTAAAATATAAACGCCGAGAGGCTTTTGAGTCGGGTTTTTCTCAATGTTTTCCATCAAGTAATGCTTTTATAGTATTCGATCACTTCTTTTTTCGATAAAAACCACCAGCAAAATATTAAAACGGCTGCCGGTCGGAGGAGTGTCGGCAAAGCGTTGTAAGTTTGCGGGTTTTTTAAATCGCCGTATGAAACTGCCAGAATCACGAGATAAAGCCACCACAAAAAATTGAGCGAAACAAAAATGAGCAGTGCAATTCTCGACCAATTATCTCCGACCGTCAGCCAAATTGCCGAAGCAATGGTAAAAACACAAAGAAACAATGGAACAAAAACCATCATAAACGGTAACTCTTCCTTGATTGCTTGAAATTCGACCCAATATCTGAATAACTGAAATAAACCGAGAACGATAATTACCACAATTGAAACTACATAAATACCGACCGGC
>CADEFG010000616.1 GCA_902826505.1 uncultured Acidobacteriota bacterium | reverse complement strand
TTTGCGCGGCAGTTGCCGTGACCGGACTTGAGAGAATTTTTATGAAAAATTTCGCTTGTTTATTTTTAATTCTGACGGCTTTCGGCGTCAATGCCCTTGCCCAAAAAACTTTTGAAGTAAAGGATTTCTCGAAAGATTATTACGGGAAGGTTTATCTCGAAACGCCTTCGGAAGTTTTCAGCAAAGGCTGGGTCGCGGTTTACGATAAAAAAACCAACCGCCAATTGATCAAAGTCGAAGTCGAAGAATTGACCGGCGAAACGGAAGACGGAAAGATGAAGGTAAACGTCAAGGAGCTTCCCTACGGCGAACAAAGCAATATTATCTATGACGATTTTAATTTCGACGGGATCAAGGATTTCGCGATCATGGACGGTCAGAACAGTTGTTATCACGGACCGTCATTTAAGATCTATCTTGCCGGGAAAATTAAAGGCAGATTCGCGTTGAGCCGATCTTTTACCGAGCTGGCGCAGGATTATTGCGGAATGTTCGAGGTTGACGCGAAACAAAAGCGAATTTCGACAATGACCAAAAGCGGCTGCTGCTGGCATCAGTTTTCCGAATATATCGTCGTCAACAACAAGCCGGTCGTCGTCAAAATCGTCGAGGATGACGCGATGGGATTTCCATTCAGCACAATTTCGACCGAAATCCGCAACGGAAAAAAAGTATCGAAGACTTATGTCAGAGACATCGACTTAACGGACGAGAACATCAAGGTTTTACTGTCTTTCAAAACTAAAAACGGCAGTGAAATTGTTTTATTCAGCTATGAAGAGACGTTGAATTATATCGTCGTTGACCGGAAAGAAAATGTAAATTTCGCGTTTCCGCGCGATTCACAGCAGGAAAATCCCGGTTTTACGCTCGATTCAAAAGAAAATCCGACCGCGCTTTCGTTTACCAATAAAGGCGTGACTTACAAAGTTTACGAAACGGCAGACGCGAAAATCGGGGTCGCGGTCACGGCAAAAGGCAAATTAACCGATATTTCGGGCGATATTAATTCGCGCAAAGGAAATCTTCGGAAATTGGTCGACGCGAATTTAAGCAATTTAACATATCAATAAGTCTTTTAATTTATGGCGCAACTCGACAAAATTCACGATGCAGTCAAAAATGCGCTCATCAAAGACGGCTGGACGATTACGGCAGAAAATTACCAGATTCGGTTTAAGGAATTAAAATTTTACGGCGACATCGAAGCCGAAAAGATTTTTGCCGTTAAAGGAACTAAGAAAATTCTTGTTGAAGTAAAAAGTTTTATCGGCGTTTCAGTCATCAGCGAATTTCAAAAAGCACTCGGACAATTTCGCATTTATCAAGATATTCTCTCCGAGTTAAAGCCTGAAATAAAAGTGTTCTTAGCTTTTTCCGAAGCCGTTTACAATAAATTTTTTGTCGGCGAAGGAATCAAGTTTATAATTGAAAAAGAACAGCTCGCATTTTTTGTTGTAGATTTGAAAAACGAGGTGATATTGCAATGGAAAACATAGAAACATATAAACAAATCATCAAAAAAGTTTTGAATTATTATGTCGAACTAGACCGTAAAACGCCCGAACCGAATATGGAATATTTTCTGATTGCTGATGATGTGAACGGTCAATATCTCTGGAAAACGGTTGGTTGGGAAAACGACAAACATATTGATTTAACAACTGTTTATGTGCGCTTGAAAAACAACAAAATCTACATCGAAGAAGATTGGACGGAAGTAGGAATTGCAACCGATCTATTACGCGAAGGGGTTCCGAAAGAAGATATTGTTTTAGCCTTTCACGAACCTTCGGTGCGAAAATATACCGAATTTGCAATTGCCTAAATTGGCTGAAAACTCCTGAATGACGATTGAGAAGATTTATCAGAAGTATGTTTATGAAACAGATAATTTTTTTTACATTTTCTATCTTGTTTCTTTGTCACTCAACGTCAGGTTGTAGTTTTGTACCCAAATATTTCTCAAAATTTGATAAAACCGAATATATTTTCATTGGCGAAGTAGTCGGATACACGGAACCCGTTGAATTTAAATTTAAAAATTCAGCTTTTTTTGAAAATAAAGATTGGTTTAAAGGAGATTATAAACAATCGAGCGGCTTAATTGTAAAAGTCAAAGAATCCGTTTATTTGCCCAAAACAGCGAAGACATATTTTGAGGTTTTCCCGCTTTGGTATGACAGCGGTTGTACAACTCTTGGGACTTCACAATCTGAATTAAAAAAGCGATTTCCTGTAAATTTAGAAATTTTAGTTGTAGCTAAAGAAGCATCAATATTTTCTTACGTCTTAGAAAACGGTAATTTCAGACTTGTACGAGGCTTTGCGGATTCGCATATAGTTGCCTTAAATGTTGATAAGAATAAAAAACAACTGACTGATGCGAGTTCGATTTTTGAGTATTCACAATTAAATAAAAATTTTGATTTCATTAAAAATTATTATCTGTTTGATTTTGAAGCGAGAAAAGATTTACTCAGACTTCAGTTAAGTAAAACTCCAAAGGAAAAAGAAATTATTGTAAGCCGACTTCTCCAAAACCCGACACGATCAATTGATTTTCTTGAATTACTTAGACTAAACGTAAAAAATCAACCGGAAATTTTAAGCCTCTATGAAAAAAGACTGCGACTTGAGAATGAATTCTATTTAAAACTATTCAAAAAAGAAGTCTATTCTGAAGAAGACATTCAAAAATATTTGAACGATGCACAGAAAAAATTGAAAAGCAACAAAATTACGCGTAAGAAATAGAATTAAATGACCGAAAACTTAGAAAATTTTGAT
This sequence comes from uncultured Acidobacteriota bacterium, assembly GCA_902826505.1. GTDB lineage: Bacteria > Acidobacteriota > Blastocatellia > Pyrinomonadales > Pyrinomonadaceae > JAFDVJ01. The sequence goes on along the minus strand of CADEFG010000616.1, from coordinate 739 downwards.
AACCGCGACGGCAACGCTTTTGAAGATGAAGCGCAGATCGAACTCTCTTTGCGTCCGACGCGGCTTGCCGAATATATCGGACAGCAGAAAGTTAAAGATAATCTGCGCGTCTTTATGAAAGCCGCGCTCAAACGCCGCGAAGCGCTTGACCATATTTTATTGTTTGGTCCGCCGGGAACGGGCAAAACGACGCTCAGCTTGATCTGCGCCAACGAAATGGGCGCGGAATTAAAATCGACCGCCGCGCCGATCATCGAAAAAGCGGGCGATCTGGCGGCGATTCTGACGAATCTGAACGAAGGCGACGTGCTTTTTATTGACGAAATCCATCGTTTAAATCCGGCGATCGAAGAAGTTCTCTATCCGGCGATGGAAGATTACAATCTCGATCTGATGATCGGGCAAGGCACGGCGGCGCGTTCGATCAAACTCGAACTGCCGAAATTTACGCTGATTGGCGCGACGACGCGTCCGGGCTTGATCACCGCGCCGCTGCGTGGTCGTTTCGGCATCGTTTTTCACCTCGATTTTTACAAGATCGAAGATTTGCAGACGATCATCGAACGCTCTGCGAATATCCTGAACGTCGAAATTGACGAGCGGGGCGCGCACGAAATCGCCAAACGCTCACGCGGAACGCCGCGCATCGCGAATCGTCTGCTGCGCCGCGTCCGCGATTACGCCGAAGTCGATTACGACGGGCGAATCACCGAAGCGGTCGCACAGGACGCGCTCAACC
>CADEFG010000615.1 GCA_902826505.1 uncultured Acidobacteriota bacterium | reverse complement strand
AAATTCTTTCGATCCAGGTCTTGCCGACAAATGTCGGTTTGGCGGCAAATCCGCCGATCCAGCTTGACCCGAATATCGAGCTTTCGGGACTCGACCCGACGGTTTTCGGCGTGGTCATTCCGCCTTCGAGCGCCCGCCGGCTTTACCAGCGCGGCGCCAAATCGCTGCAATGGACGGCGGAAGACCGGAACGGCGACAAACTTGTTTATGACGTTTATTACAAAGAGGTTTCGGAGGCTAATTTCAAACTTTTGAAAGAAAATCTGCCCGACACTTTTTACACGATCGACGGTCAATCGCTGGCGGACGGGCGTTATATTTTCAAAATCGTCGCGAAAGATTCGATCTCAAACCCGACGGGTCAAATGCTGGCGGGCGAAAAACTGAGCGAATCGTTTGATATCGACAATTCCGCGCCGACGGTTTCGGCGGTCGGAAATCCGGCAATCACCGCCGACCGGGCGCGCATCGTTTTTGACGCGGCGGAAACGGCGAGTTATCTGAACAAAGCCGAATTCAGCGTCAATGGCGGCGAATGGCAGGAAGTTTACGCCGACGACGGGATTTCCGACGGGCAAAAAGAACGCTACACGATCGAAATCCCGCTGAAATCGGCGGGCGAATATTCGGTCACGCTGCGGGTTTTCGATGCCAACGGCAACGCCGGAAATACGCGGGTTATTGTGAAAAAGTGAAAAAGTGTAAAAGTTGATCGAATCAAGATTGTAAAAGCTTTTACACCTTTTCACTTTTTCACTTTATACTTTTTCACCTTGAGATTTATGACATTATCAAAAAACAGCGTGGCGGTCATTACGGGCGCGGCTTCGGGAATCGGGCGCGCGCTGGCGGTTCGTCTCGCCGAAGAAAAAATTTCGGGCGTCGCGGTTTGCGATGTCAACGAGCAAGGTTTGCAGGAAACTTTTGAAATCATCGAAAAACTCGGCGTGGCGGTTTCAAAACACACCGTTGATACATCGAAACTCGAACAGATCGAAAGGCTGAAAACGGAAGTTTTAGCCACACACGGACGCGTCACGCATTTGATCAACAACGCCGGAGTCGGGCTGATGGGAACTTTCGAGCAAATCTCGCTCGAAGATTTTGAATGGCTGATGGGCATCAATTTTTGGGGCGTGATCTATGGTTGTAAGGTTTTTCTGCCCGTTTTGATGGAACAGACGGCGGCGCATATCGTCAATATTTCAAGCGTTTTCGGACTCGTCGCGCCGCCCGAACAAACGGCTTACTGCGCATCGAAATTCGCTGTCCGCGGTTTTACCGAATCCCTGCGCCACGAGCTCGAAGAAACAAACGTCCGCGTTTCATCAGTTCATCCGGGCGGGATCAAAACGAACATCGCCCGCAATTCGCGGATCGGCGAAAAAACACCGAAAGAATACAAAGCGCAAGGCGTGAAATTCTTTGATAAAGTCGCGCTAACATCGCCCGAACAAGCCGCCGAAACGATTATCAACGGCATCAGAACCAACAATCCGCGAATTTTAATTGGCAAAGACGCGCACGCCATCAATTACGTTTCGCGGCTTTTCCCCAAAAAATATCTAAAAGTTGTTGAAAAATTAGCAGGTCACAGACTTGATTTACGAAAAAAACTTTAGGGTCGCTGAATACGGTTTGCAGAAACGATTTATTTTAGATTTTCAGTTATTCGCATCGCAAGAAATCTGGCGTGTTCTTCGGCTTGCTCAAGGCTTTCAAATTCGGGAATTCCCTGCTCCCTGAGGTATTTAATGCACGCCGCATTAATTTCGTCGTCATCTTCCATCACTAACATTATCTGACCTTTTACGTCGCAGAAATGCTGTAATCCGCCGTAAACATAAAAATTTGAGACTGGTGCGGAACTCTCTAAAACCTTACGAAGGTAGGCATTATTATATTTTTTTCGTTTCACAACGTCTAAATTCTTTATTTTTTCGGCAAAGTCATCGTTTTGCCTTCGGAATCCATTTGCAGGTGGCGCGTCGTTCCTTCCGTCACGCTGCCGGGTCGTTCGACAAGATCGCCCGTGTCGTAGATCGATTGTTTCGGCGGCGCGACATAATCGGTTTGGGTCGGCGGCAATGCGTTATTAGGCGGCGCGGGATTGATTGTATTTTGCGGATTTTGCGGGGCAAAAGCCGCTTCTCGTTTCTCCAGTTTTTTTAGCTGGACAAATTGCGCGACACCGCTGCCGAGCGAACCGAAAGCCGGGATCAAAAGCCAGAACCACCAATATTGTCCGCCAAATTTTCCCGTAAAAGCTAAAATCAGCGCAACTATCAAAAAAGCCAACCCCGTAAAAATTTTGGTGATCGCATGTTCCCAGCTGACGCCTCTTTTGCGAGGGTCAACGACATATTCCGGTTTCGGCATTTTTCCCGACAATGCCGCCGAGACATTGCCGAGATCCGCGCCGCAGCTCCGGCAAAATCTTCCGTCATCAGGATTTTGGGTTCCACATTTCGGGCAAAACATAATATTCAATTAAGAATTAAAAATTAATAATTAAGAATTTTTCGTGAATTTTTAATTCTTAATTTTTAATTTTTAATTTTTCCTACTCTCCTTTTTTCTTTGTCTGACCGCTTCGAAAAGAACTACGCCGGCGGCGACCGAAACGTTCAGCGATTCGATCTTTCCGTGCATCGGAATTTTGACCAGCGCGTCGCAATTTTCGGCGACCAAACGGTGCAGACCTTTGCCTTCGCCGCCCAACACCAGCGCGCACGAACCGGTCCAATCCCAATCTGCGTAATCTTTTTCGGCTTCGCCGCTGGTTCCGATAACCCAAATGTTATTCTTTTTTAGCTCTTCAATCAAACGATTCAGGTTTTTGACCTTCGCGATCGGCGTGTATTCGGTCGCGCCGGCGCTCGTTTTAACGACCGTTTCCGTCAGCGAAGCCGCGCGGTGTTCGGGAATAAATGTGCCGTCAACACCCGCGCATTCCGCAACTCTCAGAATCGCGCCCAAATTTCGCGGGTCTTCAATGCCGTCCAGAATCAGAACGAGCGAATTTTCCTTTGCCGCGATTTTTCCCAAAAGCGCATCGGCGTCGGCATAATCCGCCGATGCCGTCAAAGCGATGACGCCTTGATGATTAACACCCGGTTCGACGAATTTCGACAAATTCTCGCGCGGAACTTTTTGAAACGGAACATGCGCCGCCCGTGCCAGATCGATGATTTCCGCGATCCGGTGTTCGCGCGCCCCCTCGGCGATCAGAATTTTTTCGATCCGCCGCGAATTGGCGCGCAGCGCTTCGAGAACCGGCAGCATTCCGTAAATTATATTTTTTGACGGTTCGGTCTTCGGTTTGCGGTCGTCCGTCTTCGATTTAAAATCTGAAAGCTGAGGTTTCGGCTTTCCGAAGACTTTGGGCTTTGGACTCTGGACTCTGGACTTTTTCATAAAATATGCCATTGCAGACGCGAGTATTTTGTAAATTGCTGTAAATTATTGCTCGAAGAAATATTGCTCAGATCGAATTTTCCGAATCTTTGGCGCTTTAAACCCTGCGAATCTTTGCGCTG
>CADEFG010000614.1 GCA_902826505.1 uncultured Acidobacteriota bacterium | reverse complement strand
CTTTCGTTAGCTGAATTCAGCTTATGATTTCACTAGCACCAATGGTTAATTAGTAACACTTTTATATTCTTCGGTCTGTAGCATGGCTTACATATAAAGGTCTTATTTTGAGTTTTGATAAATAACTGAAAATCACCGAAATCAAAAAGGAAAGCTCGGCTTGACACAAAAGTCGGCGCAGTTTGTTCGGGAATCGGAAATCGGAAATCGAATAAAACCTTTATTCTTTAAGTAAGCCGGAAATTTTGCTTAACGATTGACGATTCCCGATTCCCGATTCCCGCGCTTCGTGACGCTTTTGTGCAAAGCCGGAAAGGTCAACAATCTGAATCTATCAGATTGTTGACCTTTCCTTTTGTTTTCGAGTCGAACGCCTTTAACCGTTGCCTTTTAACTCGGACACTTTGCGGGTGTCGGCGGCGGCTTTGGCGATTTCGCCGATCCGCGCATAAAGGTTCGCGCGGTTGTTGTAACCGCGATAATCATTTGGTGCGAGTTCGATAAATTTTGTAAAATCGGCGATCGCCTCCGCCGCGCTGCCCTTTTTTTCAAAACAAATCCCGCGATTCAGATAGGCGGGCACAAAATCGGGCTTGAGCTTGATCGTGTTGGAAAAATCCCGCGCGGCGCGGTCGAAATCGTTTTTGAAAAAATAGACGAGCCCGCGATTATAATAAATTTCGGCGTAAAGCGGTTCGAGCCCGGCGGCGCGGTCAAAATCCCGCAAAGCCGCGTCGTAATTTTTGGTTTTCAGATAAACGTTGCCGCGCCCGATAAAAGCATTGGTCAGCTCGGGCGCGAGCGCGAGCGCCTTGCCGAAATCATTGATCGAGCTTTCAAAATCGTTCTGCCGCGCAAACAAGACCGCGCGGTTGTAAAAGCCTTTCGCAAACTGCGGCGACAACTCGACGGTTTTATTAAAATCCAGTCTCGCGCTCGTCAGTTCGCCCTTGGCAAAATACGCCAGACCGCGATTGTTAAAGGCTTCGGTCAAGCCCGGAGCCAGCTCGACCGCTTTTGTAAAATATGCGATCTGGCAATCGAAATCAGCCTTTTCGCACTGACAGCCGCGATTGTAATAGTCAATCGCGCTTGATTCTTTTTGCGCAAAAATGTTGACGGCAAAAGCGGCAATTAAGCCAACCAAAAACACAAATAGCTTCAGACTGAAGCCTCCGGCAAAGACTCGATTCATAAATTTAATTTCCTTGGGTTACGGGTGTTTAAGTTTGGGAATGTGAAAATAATAAACGAAAAGCCGGAAAATTAAAAGTTTTTTTTGCAATCTGCACTATTTTGTTTTTTTGAACAATTCTTCAGCCTTGCGCCGGTCGGCTTCCGCCAGATCGTTTTCGCCGATCTCGTCATAAGCCAATGCCCGGTTGTAATAATAATCAAATTCGTCGGGGCTGATACTAATTGCCTTCGTCAGATCGCTGATCGCTTTTGGATAATCGCCCAACCGCGAATAGGTGCTTCCGCGATTATAGAGATAAAGCGATTCCGCCGGATCGAGCTCAACCGCTTTGTCATATTCAACCAGCGCCTTTTTATCGTCTTCGGCGTCTTCATAGATCAAACCGCGATAGCAATAGGCTTCGGCGGATTTCGGGTCGAGCTCGATCGTTTTTGTGAAATCCTTCATCGCCTGGTCAAAATCTTCCTTGTTATAAAAACATACACCGCGGTTGTAATAAAAATCCGCTTCTTTCGGTTTGAGCGCGATGGCTTTCGTATAATCCTTGATCGCTTCATCATAATTTTCCTTGCCATACCAGGCAAGCCCGCGATTGTAAAAAGCATCGGCGGATTTCGGGTCAAGTTCGATCACTTTATTGTAATCGGCGATTGCCGAATCGTGATTTTTCAAACCGTAATGCGCCGTTCCGCGTCCGAGATAAGCATCCTTGTCTTTCGGTCGCAGTTCGATCGTGCGGGTGTAATCGGCAAGCGCTTTTTCGTAATTTCCGCTCTCGTAATTCGCCCAGCCGCGCCCGTAAAAAGCGTTCGCATATTTCGGATTCAATTCGATCGCCTTTGTATAATTAGCAATCTGGCAATCGTATTCGGTTTCCGCACAGGCTAAACCGAGCTGGTAAAATTCGACCGCTTTGGCATTGTCAGCGGACTGTTGGGCGGAAACGGTCGTGATGAAAACGGTTGTCAAAAAAACCGTCAAAAACAATTGTCTGAGCTTGAAAACTCGTTCGAAAAAAGGCGTCATTAAATTTTGGTCTCCGGTGAATATTATCCGCAAATCATAAACTAAAACTTCCAAAATTGGAAGAATTTTTTATCAACTGCGGACAAAATTTATCTAAATTTGTTAGCATCTAGCTTTTCGGGTAAATGGACGAAACGGTTTCGAAAACTGAAAATTCGCTCGCGCCGCACATCGCGCTCTTTGCCGTGCAGGTCTTTTTCGGAACGGCGACCGTGCTCGGAAAATTTGCGCTGCTCGCTTTTCCGCCGAACGCGCTGGTCGGATTTCGGATCGGCGGCGCGGCGCTCGCGTTTTATTTTTTACAAAGATTTCGCGGCAATCTCGCGCTCGACAACCGCCGCGATTATCTGCAATTTGCGGTTTTTGCGCTGATCGGCGTGTCGCTCAATCAACTGCTTTTTTTCAAAGGCTTATCGCTGACGACCGCCGTCAACACGGCGCTGATCTCGGTCACGATTCCGATCTTTACGATTCTCGTGAGCGTTCTGATCGGTACCGATTTTCTCTCAAAACGCAAGGTTTGCGGCATTTTGCTGGCGGCGTTCGGCGTCATTTATCTGATCAATCCGACCCGCGCGAGCTTCGGTTCGGAAACGACGCAGGGCGATATTCTGATCGTTCTCAACAGTCTCTGCTACGCGATCTATGTCGCGATCTCAAAACGACTGATCTCGCGTTACGGCGCGCTCAAATCGATCGCCTGGCTCTTTTTGTTTGCGAGCTTGATCAATGTTCCGGTCGGACTTTTCGCGCTCCAAACGGTCGATCTGGCGGAAGTTTCGATGCGCTCGTGGGCTTTTGTCGCGGGACTCGTGATTTTTCCGACGATCCTCGCTTACTTTTGGAACGCCTGGGCATTGTCGCGGGTCGAGCCGTCGATCGTCGCGGTTTATATATATCTTCAACCGCTGATGGGATTTCTCGCCGCGATTCTTTTCCTCGGCGAACATTTTACCAGCAGACTTCTGATTTCGGCGATCCTCGTTTTCGCAGGCGTTTTTCTGGTGACAAAAAAGATTTCACCATAAAGACAAAATGTTTTTTGGTGCAAAATAGCTGCTAAAAATTCTCCGCGTCTTTGTATCTTGAGGGTGAAAAAATCTGCCCGCCGATCATCGTCAAGCCAACATTTCCCTGTTCATCCAGCGCGACCAGATCGGCGCGTTTTCCCGTTTCGATCGTTCCGCGCGCGCTGTCCAAACCGAGCAGTTTTGACGGATTGGCGCTCGCCATGCGGGAAACTTCGATTTCCGAAACGCCGAGCGAAAGATACATTTTGACGGCGTCAAGCAAGGTGATGACGCTTCCCGCGATGC
>CADEFG010000613.1 GCA_902826505.1 uncultured Acidobacteriota bacterium | reverse complement strand
AGGCGCATATTTTAAATCGCCAAAAAATTCGGCGCCAAAAAAGATCGGATAAATAATTCTGACCAGCAAAGCCAAACCGAGCAGCGGATAATTGATGACATCGGGCAAGATCATATGTTCCGCGTCGATAAAGATCAATGAAATCATCGTCGCGACAAAGATCAAGCAGATCGGCAGAAAAGCGTTAAAACCGATCGCCCAAAATGTCAGCACGAAAAGCAAGGCGGTCAGAAATTCGACCGCCGGATAACGCGCCGAAATTTTTTCCTTGCATTTGCGGCATTTTCCGCCGAGGATCAGCCAGCTTAAAATCGGTAAATTATCGTAGGGCTGGATCGGATTTTTGCATTTCGGGCAAGCCGAATTCGGAAAGACGATCGATTCTTCGTTTGGAACGCGGTGGATCACGACATTCAGAAAACTGCCGACGACCGCCCCGAATGCAAATGTAAAAATATAGCCGAAAAATTCGGGCAAACCCGTCAATGTTTCAAACGAAGCAAAAAGAAAACTCATCGAGACCTCAAATTGATTGATTTTAGAAATCGGAAAGCGCAGGAAAGGATAGATTCTTATCCCAAAATATAATACCGCTTAATTTATAAAAGTGAAAGAGAAAAAGTTTTTATCAAGGTGAAAAAAATTGTTCCGGGCGATTCGATTTTAAATCAACCAGGCTTGTTCGGCGCGGCGGACGGCTTCCAGCCGATTATGCGCGTCGAGTTTTTTGAGAATATGTTGAATGTGATTGTTGACGGTCGTCGGGCTGATAAAAAGCTGGTCGGCAATTTTTTTCGTGCTGACGCCTTTTGCCAGAAATCGCAAGATTTCAATTTCGCGTTTGCTGAGTTCGGTAACGCTGGTCGGCGTCCTTTTCGCCGAAAGTATCTCGCCGACATTGACCATCGGCAAACTCGTTTCGTTGACGACAAAATCACGCATCAACATCTCGAATCTTTTTTGCAGATCGGCAGGACGCGCAATGTGGATCGTGTAGGGCGCGATTGATTGGTTTTCGTCAACGATCAGCACTGAAATATTACACCATTGGCGTTTGCCTTTTGCCTGCACCTGAATGTCGTAGCTTTTTAACGGCTGGTGATTGCGAGCTTGCCGGCGGATCGTGCAATCTTCATCGCAGGAGCGCCCGCATTCGTCAACCCCGTGCAGAATTTCGCTACAGGAACTGCCCAAAGCTTTTTCTTCCTTAATCCCGAAAAGCTCGGTCGCGGCTTTATTCCAGGCGGCGATCAAACCGTTCGGGTCGATCGCAAAAGCGGCATCGGCGGTTCCTTCGACAAGTTTTTTTATTTCTCTTAAACGCATTTAAAAATCCAATCAAAAAAATGATTAGAAATGATTATTGTCCAACAATACCAAGAAAGGCAAATATAAAAGCGGAGTAAAAAATCCGCATTCGAGGAACTGGCTGATGGTCTTTTCAAAAGCAACAGGATATGGCATCAAAGCGCTGGCATATTTGGCACGACAAACCGATTTACGTCTGTGCGGCTTAAACGAAATTGCCTCGAGCGAAAAAATTCCGCCTGAATATTTGAGAAAATTGCTAGCCGAATTACGGCGGCACCGCATCGTGCAATCGGTCAAAGGTGTTCATGGTGGATATTTGTTGGCGCAAGACCCGCAAAACATCACGCTCTGGGAAGTTTTCAGAGTTCTTGACCACGATCCGTATCTTGATGAATGCATTTTATGCCTTTCACGCGACGAAAATCATTCATGTCCGTTTTGCGGTGAATGGAAACGGATCAGAGATGATCTGGTGGTTATTTTGAAAAACAAAACGATTGCCGATTTTGCCACCAAAACGGCTGCAAATTGAAAAGTATTTTTTTTTTCAGTTCGACTCTTGTGAAAAGTTTCTCAGGAGCTATAAAAAAACGTTTGTTTATGACATTAACTTGGATTGCCATTATTGCGAGTCTTTTGATGGGTGCCGGCGCGGCGTTGATTTTTATATTTGCCGTTAAAAAAGATTATTTTCGCGATATCGAAGACGCCAAATATCAGGTTTTTTGGTCGGATTTAGAAGAATTGGTGAATGAAGCTGAGGAGGAAAACAACAATGAGCGAAAAAGATAACGCTCACCATTCAGAGGAAGTGAGCGAGCCGATTTCAAGACGAAAAGTTTTGGCGTGGCTGACGAGTATGGGCATTTTAGGTTCGGGAATCGTCACGCTTTTTTCAAATCTTGTATTTATCAAACCACGAGCGACATATGGTCAGCCGAGCCGTTTCAGCATCGGGACGCCGGATGATTTTCCGCCGGGAACGCGAATCGCGCTCGGCGGGCAAAAGGTTGCGATCATCCGCGAAGGCGATAAAATGGCGGCGATTTCGATCACCTGCACGCATCTCGGATGCATCGTCGGCGTTGCCGAAACCGGATTTGCTTGCCCGTGTCATGGTTCGCGCTTTGACCAGGACGGAAACGTTACCGGCGGACCGGCGCCGAAACCGCTTCCCTGGTATGAACTGACGATGGCTCCGAACGGTGAACTGGAAGTTGATAAGAATAAACAGATTACAGCCGGAAAATGGTTTAAGGTATGAGCGAGAATAACCAAAAAAATAATTTTTTTAGCGTCGTCAGAAATTTTCCGTCCGTTATCTGGTCGTCCGTGTTTCGGAATGATTTGCCGCACACGGATTTGGGACGTTCGCGGACGAGTTTTACAAATTTCTTTCTGCATATGCATCCGGTCAAGGTTCACAAACATACCTTGAAACCCTGGTTCACGATGGGATTAGGCTTGATCAGCCTTTTTCTGTTTTTGATTTTGACCGTGACAGGCATTTTGCTGATGTTTTATTACGTCCCGTCAACGACGCAAGCCTATGACCGAATGCTCGATTTGCGAGGTTCGGTCGCTTTCGGCGTGTTTTTGCGAAATATGCATCGTTGGTCGGCGCACGGCATGGTCGCGGCGGTTTTTCTGCATATGTGCCGCGTGTTTTTTACTGGTTCGTATAAAAAACCGCGTGAATTCAACTGGGTGATCGGGGTGGTTTTATTCCTGATGACCTTGTTTTTGAGTTTTACGGGTTATCTGCTGCCGTGGGATCAACTGGCTTTCTGGGCGATCACGGTCGGGACGGCAATTGCCGGATACGCGCCGGTTTTCGGCGAACAGATCAGATTTTTGCTGCTCGGCGATACGACGGTCGGACAAGAAGCGCTGCTTCGTTTTTATGTGTTGCACGTCGCTGTTCTACCGGTTATCACGGTTGGTTTGATCGCGATCCATTTCTGGCGGATTCGGAAAGACGGCGGACTTTCGCGTCCGGCGGATGCCGATATTGTCGAAACAAACGGCGCTGGATTGGTAACAAAACCGGAAGCTGCCGTAACGACGACCGGAACTGAAGCGCCCGCTTTGGCTTTCGCCGCAGTGGGCAACGGCATCAACGTGATCGAGAAAAAGCGTTACGGGATTCAAGGATTGGTGCGCGGTCCATTTACAAAGGTCGGAAACGTGCCCGACAACACGGTTTTCAGTTATCCGAATTTGCTGCTGGC
>CADEFG010000612.1 GCA_902826505.1 uncultured Acidobacteriota bacterium | reverse complement strand
CCAAAAAATGAACCAGCACCAATTTAAGCAACTTTGTTAAAAGGTTTACGATCTGTGTCGCATCAACCTCAAAACCGGCAAGGAAGAGCTTGTTCATTCGCGCCTTCAAAAGCGTCTGCACGCGCTCAATCTGGATTCGTTCGAGGATTATTTCAAATTTATCGACAACGACCGGAAAGGCTTGGAAGTAGTCTGGATGATCGACGCTTTGACGACCAATAAAACGAGTTTCTTTCGTGAAATTCAGCATTTTATTTTTCTGCGCGAACAAATCCTGCCAAAGCTTCCGAAAAAGCAATTGCGGATCTGGAGCGCCGCCTGTTCGTCGGGCGAAGAACCGTATTCGATCGCGATCCTGCTTGCCGAATCGCTGCCGAATTTCAAAAATTGGGACACCCGGATTCTCGCCACCGATATTTCGACGAAAGTTCTCGCCAAGGCAAAGGAAGCCGTTTACGAAACGGAAATTCTCGAACCGATCCCGCAGGATTGGCGGCAGAAATATTTCAAAAAGGAAGACCCGCAAGGCAAAACCTGGCGTTTGGCTCCCGAGCTCCGAAATCTGATTAGCCTGGCACGTTTGAATTTTATGGAAAAGTTTCCGATGCGCGGTCCGTTCGACGTGATTTTCTGCCGCAACGCGATGATCTATTTTGACAAACCGACCCAGGAAATGCTGGTCAGACGATTTTACGATTTAATAGCGCCGGGCGGCTATCTTTTTGTCGGGCATTCGGAAAGTCTGACCGGCGCAAAACACGATTTTAAATATATACAGCCCGCAATTTATCAAAAATGAAACAGGTAATTGGAATTGCAGATATGAAGATTTCGACCAAGGCGGACGACGTGCTGATCACTTACGCACTCGGCAGCTGTCTTGGAATAACGGTTTACGATCCGGTCGCGCGAGTCGGCGGTTTGATTCACATTATGCTGCCCGTTTCCACGGTCAATCCGGCGAAAGCGGCAGCCAACCCGTTGATGTTTGTCGATACGGGTGTACCCGAACTTTTTAAAGCCTGCTATAAAGCCGGAGCAAAAAAAGAGCGGATGGTCTTAAAAGTTGCCGGCGGCGCTTCACTTCAAAAAAACGAAGACACCGACCAGTTTCAAATCGGCAAACGCAATTTCATCATGCTCCGCAAGCTGCTTTGGAAAAATAATGTGCTGATCAAATCATTCGATGTGGGTGAGAATTTTTCGCGGACGATGTCGCTCGATATGGCAACCGGCGAGGTTGTTTTGAAAATAAACAACAAGGAGACAATTTTATAAACAGCCCGGGCGGTAAGGCTTTGGCTGGGATGTTTTACAAAAGAGGAAATTATGTCACTAAATGTTTTAATTGTTGATGATAGCGCGGCGATGCGGTCAATTATTCAAAAGACATTACAGATCAGCGGTTTGGAGATTGGTAACGTTTATCAAGCCAAAAACGGTGAAGAAGCGCTGGAAATGTTGGAAGAAAATTGGGTCGATCTTGCCCTCGTCGATATCAATATGCCGGTTATGGACGGCGAAACCCTGATCAATCGGATCAGGGAAAATCCCGATTTGTCGGAACTGCCGATCGTCGTCGTTTCAACCGAATCGAGCGAAGCCCGGATTATTCAGTTGCGGGCAAAAGACGTTGAATTTATACATAAACCGTTTGCGCCGGAAATTTTGCGCGAAGCGGTTTTTCAAATCACAGGAGTTGAACATGGAACAAGCACTTTATCAAGCGGCAATTTTGACTTTTGAGGAACTCGGTTTTATGTTTCCGGTCGAAAGATTACCGGAAAATGATATCGAAACCGACGACAGCGTTCGCGTTTCCGTCAAATTCAACGGCAAATTTTCGGGGCAGATGGTTTTGCAGATCGACAACGCGATCCTGCCGATCCTCGCTTCAAATATGCTCGGCGACGACGAACATCTCGGAGACGAAATTCTCTTTGATGTGATCGGCGAGCTGGCGAACGTGATCTGCGGCAATGCGCTGCCGGCGATCGCCGGCAAACAGGAAATATTTCATCTCGAAGCGCCGCAATTACTCGAAAAATCAAATTTAACAAAAAATCCGGCGGCGATTGCCCGTCTCGATGTCGAGGAAAGTAAAGCCGATGTGCTGCTTTACATAAATTAATCATGATCAGAGTATTGGTAGTTGACGATTCGGCGGTCGTGCGCCGGATCATTACCGAAGAATTATCAAAATATGAAGACATCGAGGTGGTCGGCAGCGCGATCGACCCGTATATGGCGCGCGAAAAAATCGCCAAACTGCGCCCCGATGTGATCACGCTCGACATCGAAATGCCGCGTATGGACGGACTTTCGTTTCTCGAAAAATTGATGACCCATCACCCGATCCCGGTCGTCGTCGTCAGTTCGCTGGCGCCGGAAAACAGCGCCAACGCGATGCGTGCTTTAACGCTCGGGGCGATCGAGATCGTCAGCAAACCGGGCTCCCAATTTTCTGCCCCGGACGTTAAGAACGAGCTTGTTCGCGCCGTTCGCACGGCTGCGAAAGCGCGTGTTTTTGCGCGCCGCAAAGACGTTCTGCGCGAGGCTTTTAATATTCAGCACCATCTTGAAACGACGCATAAGATCATCGCGATCGGTGCCTCGACCGGCGGTACGCAGGCGATCGAAAAGGTTTTGATGGAATTTCCCGTCAATTCACCCGGCACGATCATTGTCCAGCATATGCCCGCCGGTTTTACCGATTCCTTTGCCAAGCGTTTGAATCAGGTCTGCAAAATTCAGGTGCGCGAAGCCAAAAACGGCGATCTGCTCGCGCCCGGTGTGGCATTGGTCGCGCCCGGCAATCACCATCTTTTATTAAAACGCAGCGGCGCGAGTTATTCGGTCGTCATCAAGGACGGTCCGGCGGTTCATTTCCAGCGTCCGAGCGTCGACGTGATGTTTCAATCGGTGGCGCAAAATGCCGGTAAGAATGCGGTCGGCGTGATCTTGACGGGAATGGGCGCAGACGGCGCGAAGGGTTTGCAAATGATGCACGAAACGGGCGCGAAAACCATCGCGCAGGACGAAGAAAGCTGCGTTGTTTACGGCATGCCGAAGGAAGCTGTCAAGCTCGGCGCGGCTGACGACGTGCTGCCGCTCAATCAAATCCCGCAGGCAATATTCACATCGCTGCGAAAATAAACGTTTGATTCAGATCTAAAATACTGATTTTAAATAACCCGGGTTGCCAATTTGGCGGCAGTGCCCTGAAAAATATTCAACCGGCAACTTGGGTTAAATGGCAAAAAACTGAGAGCGAACCGGTTCTTTTTTGAACTAATTGACCGAAAGAGCTTCTTCCATCTCGTCGTCGGCGACTTCGATATGCAGTCGTTTGATCTTTTCGACGAGCGTCGTTCGTTTCATATTCAGCAATTTCGCCGCCTGCATTTTGTTGCCGCCGGTTTTATCGAGCGTTTGCAGCAATAATTGACGTTCGACCTGCGAAACGACATCCGAAAAGTTAATGCCCTCGTCCGGAATCGCATCGGGCACAAAGTTGTTCGACGCCGGAATTTGAAACATATTCGT
>CADEFG010000611.1 GCA_902826505.1 uncultured Acidobacteriota bacterium | reverse complement strand
GACGTTTTGGGGCGGGATTCGTCCGTGTGTCAAAGCCGCCGGAATTTGCGAGACGTTTCAGCTCGGTGTCGCGGTTCATTCATCGGGGGAGCTTGGAATTCAACTCTCGACGATGCTTCATCTCGGCGCGGTCATCCCGAATCTGACATTTGCGGCAGACGCGCATTATCATCATCTGACGGACGATATTATCGAAGGCGGCAAGTTTGAGTATCGAAACGGTGCGATCGAAGTCCCGACCGGTGCGGGATTAGGCGTCAAGCTCAACCGCGACAAACTGGCAGAATATGCCGAATTATATCAAGAATTAGGCGGCTACAATTACGATAAAGACCCGCTTCGCCCGGATTGGTCGCCAATTGTCCCGAACACGCGCTGGGCTGATCCGAATGACGACCGAACGCCGCAGATTTAAGATAAAATTTACCACGAATAAAAACTTATGAAGTCAACAAATTACAAAATTCTGAGTCTGATATTTTTGCTGACACTGGCTTTTCAAAATGTTTTACCGCAGTGCGAGATTTCGGTCGGGAAAGGCAAAGCGGCGGAAGATTGGAACAAGATTTTTATGCAGAACGGACCGGGAACGGGTTTGGAGCCCGAAGGTTCGGCGGGTTGGACGGGCGCCGACAGCACGATTTCGATCGAGCTTCCAAACGGCGATTCGGCGTTTTTCTTTTCCGATTCGTTTATAGCCGAATCTCCGCAAATGCCCGGCGACGGCAGAGTTTTTACCAACGAGAACGGCTTGCGGCTCCGCGAACCGAATTGTCTGCCGCCGGTTTGCGGTCCGAAACCGGAACATATCCATTATGTCTATAACAGCATCGTCGTCCGTTCAAAAGACGGCAAAACCTTGAAAACACTGGTCGGCGAAAAAGACAAAAACGGCTACTCAACCGCTTATTTCAAACCGAAAAGTGACGATCCGAACGTGATGTATTGGCTCGGTGATCCGACGATTGTTGACATCAAAGGCGAAAAAAAGATCTGGATATTTTTGAATGAATGGCGCGTCGCAAGACCTTTCGACAAAAAGTTTTTTATTGAATTTAAAGGTCAGGCGATCGCCCAGCTCGACGCCGAAACGCTCAAGATCGAAAGCATCAATCCGCTGAAAAATCTTGTCGATCAAGGCGTTTGGGGAATTTCGGTGTGGCTTGACGGAAAAGATTTTTACATTTACGGAATGAAGAACGAAGGTGAAATCAAAACGGACAAGCCTTCGACCTTCAGTCTCGCCGACCGTTATAAGAAACTTTACATCGCGAAAACCGATGCTACGAAAGGTATCGAAAGCGTCAGCGATTTGAAAAATTGGCAAGCTTGGGATGGGCAAAATTGGTCGAAAAATGTCAAAAAACGCGCTTCGATCATTCCCGAAAAAGATTCGATCAGCGATGAATTGACCATCAAACGGCTGAATATTGGCGGAAAACCGGTATTTGTGATGGTCAGTTTTGATACAGCTGTCGGCTATCAAAATTGGAAAGACCTTTATTTATATTCCGCCTGCGAACCACAAGGACCTTTTAATAAAAAATATTTCGTTTATCAAACGCCGACCGCGGGTTTGACAAAATTGGCGGGAATGACCGGTTCACAAAGTTTGCAAAGCGGTTTGAGCGTCTATAACCCGCACATTCACCCGCAGTTTACGGAAAACGGCGAATTGTTGATCAGCTACAACAGCAATCTGCCGTTCGGCGCAAAACCGGGCGATTCGATCTACGCCGATTTTTACCGCCCGCGGTTTGTCAGGGTTCCGGTCGAAGGATTGAAATGATTTTATGAAGATCGTTACTTTTAAGGACAACATCAAAAATTACCGAATCGGCGCGTTAAATGCCGGTAATCAAATAACCGATTTAACATCGCTGGTTTCAAACGAGAGCTTGACGGCAAACGAGATTGTGAATTGTTTTGATCTCGAAACCGGTTTTGTGGAAAAAGCGGAAACCACGATAAATGAAGATAGATTGCCGAAAATAAACCGCCATGAGATTGAAATTTGCGCACCGGTTCCGCGTCCGGGCAAGATTATCTGCATCGGTTTGAATTATCGCGATCACGCCGAAGAAAGCGGAATGCCGATTCCGGGGTCGCCGATCATTTTCTCGAAATTTACAAATTGCGCAACCGGCTCCGGTTCGCCGATTCTTTTGCCCGTAGCCAGCAACCAAGTTGATTTTGAAGCCGAATTTGCCGTTGTCGTCGGTCGCCGCGCTAAATGGGTCAAAAAAGAGAACGCGTTTGAATACGTATTCGGCTACACGAATTTCAACGACGTTTCGGCGCGTGATTTTCAGTTTGCGGACGGGCAATGGCAGCGCGGAAAATCGTGCGATACGTTTGCGCCGATGGGCGAATTTGTCGCGACTTGCGACGAAATTCCCGACCCGCATAATTTACGGATTAGGTTTCGTTTGAATGGAGAAACCTTGCAGGATTCGAATACCGACCAATTGATTTTCAAAATTCCCGAGCTGATCGAATTTCTCTCCGCTTCGATCACGCTCGAACCCGGCGATGTGATCGCGACCGGCACGCCGCCCGGAGTTGGTTTTGCGCGAAAACCGCCCGTCTTTATGAAAGACGGTGACACGGCGGAAGTCGAAATCGAGGGTTTGGGAATTTTATCGAATCCGGTGAGAAGTCAGAACTATCTGCGGTAGCGGATGGTTGAAATTTATCGTTAGACAAGTGCAGTTTACCGGAATCGTTTGCCTTTGGTTTCTTGATTAGCGAATTAAACCATCCGCTACCGCGGAGGGTTCTGACCTGACCAAATTTAACCATCCGCTGAAACAATAGGTTTCGAACTGACAAAAAATTATGTTTGATTTAACTGGAAAAATCGCGCTGGTGACCGGCTCGGCATCGGGAATCGGCGAGGCGATCGCGAAGATACTGGAACGCGCCGGAGCGTTTGTTTATGTTGCTGATCTGGATGCGGGCAACGGCAGTAGAGTCGCCGGTGAACTTGCCAATGCGGAATTTGTCAAAATAAATCTTGCCGAAAAAACGGACTGCGAGCGGACGGCAAAAAAGGTTTTGGACACCAAAGGCAAGCTCGATATTTTAGTCAATAACGCCGGAATCGGTCACGTCGGGACGCTTCTCGAAACGACGGAAGAAGATCTAGATCGTCTATTTGCGGTCAATGTGCGCGGAATGTTTTCATTGACGAAAGCTTTTTTGCCGTCAATGATCGCCCGCAATTACGGCGTCATTATCAATACATCGTCGATCGGCGGCGTGGTCGCCGTGCGTGACCGGCTGGCTTACTGCACGACAAAATTTGCGGTTATCGGATTTACAAAATGTCTCGCGCTTGATCACGCGCATCAGGGAATTCGCGCCAACGCGATTTGTCCGGGCAGGGTCGAAACGCCGTTCGTCAAAAAAAGGATCGCTGAATATCCCGACCCTGAAAAAGCATACGCAGAAATGGCGGCAACGCAGGCGCTCGGCAGAATGGGAACGCCCGAAGAAATTGCCGCATCCGTTTTGTATCTCGCAAGCGACGAAGCCGCTTTTGTGACGGGC
>CADEFG010000610.1 GCA_902826505.1 uncultured Acidobacteriota bacterium | reverse complement strand
ACCGGTAAACAGACAAATAACAGAATCGTGAAAGACTTTACAAAAATTCCGAATTGAGCGACGACTGCAATTTTCATGACCTTAAATTCCCTTGATAATTTATTTCATAATTTGAAAACAGACTTTCGTTTGAAATTAAGATTTTCACCGTTCGTCAACTCGACGAACCCGAACACCGTCCTTCGATTTTACAATATTCAAAATCCGAATGCGAGAATCCGGCTTGTCTCAAGAGTTCATCAAACTTTCCAATCGCTGTTCTTTGATGCCGTAAAAATTCTTGATGGCTTGAATTTCTGCGTCAAATTTTTCGGCGTCGGGCATTTTCTTTTGCAGGGTGCCGACGATCATATTGTTTTTCGGCGTGTGTTCGGTCGAAACGAACTCGAAAAGTTTTGCCTGATAACCGCTTTTTTCCAATAATAGAGCGCGCAGCCCGTCGGTGATCGATTCGGCTTCGCGTTCGAGCATGATGCCGTGTTTGAGGACGTTTTTGAGCATTTCGGGCGGCGTGATCTGCGGGCGGATTTCCTGATGACAGCACGGCGCGACGACGATCAGATCGGCTTCGGCGCGGATTCCTTTGAAGATCGCGTCGTCGGTCGCCGTGTTGCAGGCGTGAAGCGCGATCAGAATATCAACGTCTTTTAGCTCGAAATCGCCGATCCAGCCATTGACGAATTTGAGGTTTTCAAATTCCGACGCTTTGGCAATGTCGTTGCACAGCCCGACGAGCTGCGATTTTGTGTCAACGCCGGTGACCTTAACGTCCAGATTGCGAATGTTTTTGAAAAAATCATAGGTCGCAAAAGTCAGGTAACCTTTCCCCGAACCCATATCGACGATGTTCAATTTCGTGCGGTCTTTGAGCCCGGATTTATCAAAAAGCGCGGCGAGCGTTTCGACGAATTTATTGATCTGTTTCCATTTGTCGTGTTGTTTGTCGCGGATTTCGCCGCGATCGGTCGTCACTCCGAGCGCCCGCAGATAAAAGCTGTCGGTGTTGACAAACCTGCGTTTTTCGCGGTCGTGATCGAGCGCCGGTTTGGTTTTGAACGTCGGTTTGGCGATGTTCAGACGCGATTTTCCCTTGCGTCCGATGTCGAGCTGAAAATCGTTTTCGGTCGTAAAAAGATGACCGCTGAAGAAATCCGTGCCGAGAATTTTGCTGAGAATCTTAATGCTTTCGATAAAGTCGTGATTTTTCGCCGTATCGCGTGTATCATAACGGTAAAGAAAAAAGAGGCGATTGCCTTTGCGTGTTTCGATCAAACGGAGCAGAAGTTTTTGCAGATGTTCGTCCGCGCCTTTATAATTGCCTAAAGTCATTTTGACAAATGTTTCTTCGGTCAGCGAACGGGCGAATTCGGCGATGAATTTTTCAACGTTTTCAATCATAGGGATTTAACGAACATATTACGAAAATTTTATGAAAACAATCAACCAGGAAGATTTTACCAAATCATTGTCGGCTCTGTTCAAAGAAACATTTGAAAGCACGAACACGGCTTTCGGGACGATGTATCTCGACCAGGGCACGGGACTTTTCGCGACGCTCGAAAAAGTGGACGCGGCAAAGGCTTCGCGCACGGTTTCCGACAGTCGCCCGACGATTGCCGCGCATTGCGAACACATCCGCTTTTATCTCGACTTTCTCAACAATTATATGCGGGAAGATTTTAAAATGGCTGATTGGAAAGACAGTTGGAAGGTCAAAACGGTTGACGACGCGGAATGGACAGCGCTCTGCGGACAACTCCACAAAGCGTATCAGAATGTCAGCGACACGTTTGAGGAAATCGAAACCTGGAACGATTTCAAGATCTCCGGCGCGATGGGAATTCTGGCGCACACGGCGTATCATCTGAGCGCGATTCGGCAGATCTTGAAAAGCTTGTAAGATCGTCAATCGTCGATCGAAAACGCGCTGGAAGCGGAAGGTAAATATGAGTTACGACATTTATTGTAAAGGCGAAAATGTGTGGCAGCCAGCCAATCGAGTTGGCAATTATTTCTTCGATAATATCAGAAGCTTGGAAAAGCTGATCGAAGCAAACAGCGGCGTGACCATAAAAATGGCGGACTCTTTAGAAATTGATCCGGTAATCTTCGGCGATTTCGTTGAAAAAACTTTGAGCTTTATTGAAGATACAAACAATACCTCGTTGGTGGCGATGATGTCGGGAATTGTCGAGGTAATCATTGGTTTGAATGCCGACATCAATGGGTTTCACCCGGAAGTCACTTCTAAAAATCGCTTATTAATTGAAAAGTCAAAAAAGGTTTTTTATCCGATTGAGGATTATGTCAGCTAGAGAATTATGGACGCAAACTACATCGAAAAGGATTATTTTGTAAAATCGCTTGCCTATCTTTTTCACGAAACTTTCGAAGGTTCGCCCGAAGGACAGGGAAGCGCGTATTTGGATCGCGGAGTCGGGATTTTCAATACTTTGGAAAGTTTGACGGCGCAGCAGGTTTCGCGCGAAGTTCACGGCACGACGGTCGCCGCGCAAACCGAACACGCGAAATTTTATCTCGACCGTTTGTGCGAATTTATCCACGGCAGAACCGAGCGCGTCAATTGGGACGACAGCTGGCTGATCGAAGATGTCAACGATACGGAATGGAACGCGCTGCGCGGCGGCGTGCGAAAATCCTATGAAAACGCGCTTCGCTGTTTTGCCGACAACCCGAACTGGTCGGAAGACAACGTCGGCATGGCGATCGGAATGCTCGCCCACACGGCGTATCATTTGGGCGCGATCCGGCAGATCGCCAAGGCGATTTAGCCACCGCAGACCAACGGGTGCACGGAGAAAAAATTTTAGAGTTACTAAAACTCTGTTTACTCTCTGTGCTCTGTGGCAAAATTAAAAATTATGAACAATTTATTTCATTTAGCTTTTCCCGTGAAGGATTTGGACGAATCGCGCGCGTTTTACGGCGAGATTCTTGGCTGCGAAGAAGGCAGAAGCTCGGAGGCTTGGATCGATTTTAATCTGTTCGGTCATCAGATCGTCGCGCATCTCGCGCCCGACGCTTCCGGCGTGCGCACCGTCAACGAAGTTGACGCCGACCATGTTCCGGTGCCGCATTTCGGGATCGTTTTGCCGCCCGAAGATTTTGCAAACTTCGCCGAGAGACTGAAATCGAAAGGCGTCGAGTTCATCATCGAACCGAAAACGCGTTTCAAAGGCGAAACGGGCGAACAATCGACGATGTTTTTCCTCGATCCGTCGGGAAACGCGCTCGAATTTAAATCCTTCGCCGATTTTTCGCAGGTTTTCGCCAAGTAAGTCAGAACCGTCTGCGGTAGCGGGCGGTTTAATTTCTAAATCATCCAAAAAGCTAAACTTAAACCCTCCGCTACCGCAGACGGTTCTGACCTTTTATGATTTTTAAATTATTCGCATTTGTTTTTATGTTGTCGTTGTTCTCTGTTCACGCGCCAAAAACTGACCGGCAGATCGCCGTCACGATCGACGATCTGCCGGTCGTTTCTACGCGCCGCGATTTGAAGACGCGACACGACATCACGCGCAACCTGCTCGCGCAT
>CADEFG010000609.1 GCA_902826505.1 uncultured Acidobacteriota bacterium | reverse complement strand
CGATTTCCGATTTTCGATTCCCGATTCCCGAACGCCCCGCGCCGACTTTTTGTCCAAAGCCCTAAGTTTGTTAAGTTTCCAAACTTGGCGCCTGAGCGGCTTGGCGGGAAATTAACTTGTCCGAAATGAAAAATTTAATTTCCCGCAAAGGCGCCAAAACGCAAAGGAAAAACCCGATACCTTTCTAAATCCAATGATCGAAACGTTGCAAAATATATAAAACACAGTATTGAATACTCAGAAAATTAAGTTTTCTGGTATGAGCGGCAGAACACACAGAGTTCACCGAGATTTTCAAAAGTATGGAAAAATGCGTTTATCATATTTATTCTGAGTGCTCTCTCTGTGAACTCGGTGGCAAAAATAAAGTAGAAAACTTAAATTACGGTCTACGGAATGCCGGACGCTTTAAACCGAGTTTTCCTTTATTTTTGTGTTAAAATTATCTATATTTATTTATCGACCAAACTGGCTCTTTTATGGCAAAAAATGGCGGAAACAGAAGTAAAATCCGAAACTGGCTCGCACGAAGTTACCCGGCTGCTGATTTCGTGGAGTGACGGCGATCAAAATGCGCTCGCCGAATTACTGCCGCTGATTTATCGATCGCTGCAAACAATCGCCCGGCATCATCTCAACCGCGAACGCGCGTCGCACACTTTACAAACGACGGCTTTAGTCCACGAAGCCTTTCTTAAATTGATTGATCAGAATTCGGTTGACTGGCGAAACCGTTCGCATTTTTTCGCCATTGCTTCGCAGGCGATGCGGCGGATTCTGATCGACCACGCCCGCAAACAAATCGCCGAAAAACGTGGTGGCGAGGGCGTCAAAATCTCGTTGGACGAAATCGACGCGGCAGCCGTTAAACCCGATCAAACGTTGCTTGCCCTTGACGAAGCCTTAAATGAATTGGAAAAAATCGACCGTCAGCAAAGCCGGATTATCGAACTTCGCTATTTCGGCGGTTTGACGGTTGAAGAAACAGCCGAAGTTTTGCAAATTTCGCCGCGCACGGTCGCCCGCGAATGGGCGATGGCGCGCGCTTGGCTTTACGGCAATTTGACCGGTGAAAAATAATTTGGCAGGTTTTCCCTTTATTTTGCGCGAATAGAGTCAAGAGGTTGTTTTGAAAACGAATTATTTTTCCAGAGTTGAAAATTGATCGAGTTAAGTCGGGCGCCGGGCGATCCTTTCTGACCTGAAATCTGTTCTAACTTGAATTCTTATAATTTTAATTTGAATTCAAGCTCAAGTTGAAAAGATCACTTTAAAAAAATGGCAAGTCTGGAAGGGCTGCCCGCCGCAACTTTACCTATTGACGCATTTATTACTCTGTTTTTTTAAGTTTTCATATCTACATTACCTTAGCGGCTTGGCGGGAAATATTACTTCTTTAGCTGAAAATAAAAACTGAAGTTGTTTCCCGCAAAGCCGCTCAGGCGCTAAGTAAAACTTAATTATCAAGAAACTTAAAAAAACACTGTATTTATTCTTCAAAGCACATCGGAAATAAATCTCCATTGTTAAAAATATGGAAGACCGGCAAAAAATCAAAGAATTATTCCACGCGGCGATAGACTTTCCCTTGTCTGAACGGGCGGCATTTCTGGCGGCGAATTCAGAGGACGAAGCCGTCCGGCGCGAAGTCGAAAATCTGCTCCGTTTTCACGACGAAGCCGGAGATTTTATCGTGACGCCCGCTTTGATCGAAGCCGGCGCGGTCGAGTCGATGAGCGAAGTTGAAACCGAAAGCCGGATCGGTGAAAAGATCGGGCATTACAAAATTGTCCGTGAAATCGGGCGCGGCGGGATGGGCGCGGTTTATCTGGCGATTCGCGCCGATGATGAATTCCGGCAGGAAGTCGCGCTGAAAATCGTCAAACGCGGAATGGATACCGATTTTATTCTCAAGCGTTTCCGCAATGAACGCCAGATTCTCGCCGGATTAAACCATCCGAATATTGCCCGTCTGCTCGAAGGCGGCACGACCGAGGACGGTTTGCCGTATTTCGTGATGGAATACGTTGACGGGAAAAGTTTGATCTCCGATAGTTTTGAGAAAAATTTGAGTTTAACCGAGCGTTTAGAGCTTTTTCGGGAAATCTGTTCGGCGGTTTCTTACGCGCATCAAAATTTGATCGTTCACCGCGATTTGAAGCCCTCGAACATTCTCGTCACGTCCGAAGGCGTGCCGAAACTGCTTGATTTCGGGATCGCCAAACTGCTCAACTCCGACACAGAGCAGACCAAACCGACAGGCGTCATGCGGCTTTTAACGCCCGAATATGCGTCGCCCGAACAAATTCGCGGCGCTCCGATAACCACGGCGAGCGATGTTTACAGTTTGGGCGTGATTCTCTACGAACTGCTCACCGGGCAAGGTCCATATCAAACAAGGAGCAAAAGTTTTGATGAAATCGTGCACGCCGTTTGCGCGACCGAACCTGCCAGTCCATCGTCCGTTGTCAGTCGTTCTTTGCCGGTTGGAGAAAATATAACCTCGGAATACAAAGGACAACGGACAAAGGACGAACCGCAAAACATAAATCCGCGCATCCAAAATCCAAAATCGTTAAAGGGCGACCTCGATAACATCGTGATCAAGGCACTGCAAAAAGAAGTTTCGCGCCGCTACCAATCGGTGCAGGAATTTTCCGAAGACATTCGCCGGCATCTGGTCGGTCTGCCCGTCACGGCGCAGGCTGATACTTTTGGTTATCGCGCCGCTAAATTCGTCACGCGTCACCGCGCCGGAGTTTTTGCCGGACTATTGATTTTGCTTTTGCTGGTCGGCGGAATCGCGACGACGACCTGGCAGTCATACCGCGTCAACGCCGAAAAATTGAAAGCCGAAGAGCGGTTTAACCAGGTCCGCAAACTTGCCAATTCTCTGCTGTTCGATCATCACGAGCGCATCAAAACGCTGCCGGGAGCGACCGAAGCACGTCAAAAATTAGTGACGGACGCGCTTGCATATCTCGACAATCTGGCGCAAGCCAGCGACGATTCGCCCGATTTACAGCGCGAACTGGCGGCGGCTTATCAAAAAGTCGGCGAAATTCAAAGCGACACCGGCAGCGGCGGAACAATCGGAAAAAGTGCCGACGCTTTGGAAAATTACCGCAAGGCGGTGGCGATTCTCGAAAAGTTAGCCGCCCAAACCGCCGCCGACGCCGACCGCCACGCCTTAGCCAAATCCTATATCTTTATTTCGCGGGTCGTTTCTGATACGGGCGATTTGGAAGGCACCGAAAATTTTTGCCGAAAGGCAGTGGCGATCCTTTCCGAATTGGCTGGCAAAGATTCGTCAAACCGGACGGTGCAAGCAGACCTGGCGCGGGCTTTATTCGCTTTGGCGACACCGTTGCGAAAACGCGGTGAAATGGACGCGGCGATTGCCAATTACCAGCGCGCCAAAGAAATCTACGAAAATCTTGCGGCAAGCGAAGAAAATGCAGAAAAACGCGCCACTTATCAACGCAATGCCGCTTTGACTTACAAATCACTCGGCGGAGTTTCGGAAGAAAAAGGCGATCCGGCAGCCGCGATGGAGCTTTACC
>CADEFG010000608.1 GCA_902826505.1 uncultured Acidobacteriota bacterium | reverse complement strand
AATTTCGCGTTGCAATTCGGGATGCCCAAGCCGGCAAAGTCGGTTCGGCTTCGCAATTTGTTGAAGTGCCGAATTTGAAAAAAGAGCGTCTGACAATTTCGGGGATCATTCTGGAAAATCTGAATGAAGCACAGTGGAAAAGCCGGGCATCCGATGCGCCTGTGATAAGTAATAATCTGCAAAATGCACCGGAAGACAAGCCTAATCCGATGAATGACACTTCATTACGACGATTTAAACGCGGCTCGGTTCTGCGATACGGGTTTGAAATTTACAATGCCAAACTCGATGCGGCAAAAAGACCGAATCTAAACTCGCAAATCCGTGTTTTCCACAACGGGAAGCTATTGCTTGACGGGAAACAAACGCCGATTGATTTTACGGGGCAAATCGATCCGGAAAGAATAAAATTTGTCGGCGCCATTAATTTATTAAACGGATTACCGATCGGCGACTATATTTTGCAAATTATCATCACGGACAATCTGGCAAAAGAAAAACGCAAAATTTCAACGCAGTATGTCCAATTTGAAATCACTGAATAAACAAAAAAAAGGAGAAAAAGATCGATCTTTTTCTCCTTTTACTTTTTCGTTATTTTTCAACTAAACACCGGCTCCGGGATAAGACACACCGAGTTTTCCGGCATCGCCTTCGGCTAAATTGCTGACCAGTTCATAGTGAAAATAATCAAACTTGGCGGCAACCGGCGGTTGAACGCGTTTGTCATACATTTCACGCGAACGATCAATTGCTTCGCGCAACCGTTCGTAAAGATCATTGCCTTCACGTCCTTCTTTGACCTTTTGTTCGTTGTAAAGTTTGATTTCCGAAACAAGCAGCCGGGCAAAACGGCGCGCATCATTATGCAGACGGCGTTCGTCTTCCGAGACTTCGATCGGCAGATCAACATTTCTTTCGCTGAAACGGCTTTTTGAAGGTTGCTTCACGACCGATTCGCTAAGGGTTTCGACCGGTTCGGCGACGTAGCTTTCCGCTTTACCGTTTTCCGTTTCAATTGAATCGTAAGACATTCCGTTGGTTGGGGCGAAGCTCTCGGCTTCATAGCTTGGCGCTTCAAAGGAAGGCGTTTCAAAGGTTTGGACAGTTTCTTCAAATTCAGTTTTCGGCGCTTCGAACGCTTGACTGGTTTCAAACTGATAATCACTACTGCTCAAACTCGGCGCAAATTCGCTTTCCGAAACCGAGGTTTCGGTTTCAAAGCTTGGCGGCGCTTCGGAAATTTCATACGAAGGAGCTTCATATGAAACGGCAGGCTCTTTTGAATAATAATCTTCAGTTTCAACCGTCTGACTCCAAGCCGGAGCGGTCTCAAAGGTTGGCGATTCTTCAGAAGTTGCCGGGAAGTCGGCGACTTCTGTATATGATTCTTCCGCCATGGAAACTTCTGCGACCGGCTCATCAGCAGTTTCCGAAACAAATTCTGATGCCGCAATTTCCGTTTTAACACTTGGTCTAAACGAAAAACTATCGCTTTCAACTGCGGTTTGATAATCCGGCTCTTCAAGTGTTTCAGCAGGCTGCTCAAGCGGTTTGTAGTCGTAATCTTCTGTGACCGGAGACGTATAAGAATAGCTTGCTTCGACAGATTCTTCTTTTTCAGATTCATCCGCTTCGGCTAATTTTTCTTCTTCAACTTCTGTCGAAGCTTCGGTTTCTGCAAATTGATAAGATTCTTCGGCGACGGGCGTCGCTTCCGCAACCCGTTCTTCAACCGACCGTTCTGTTTCGTAATGATTTTCAAAAGTTTCTTCCGTGTGGGTTTCTTCAAAATTGTTGTAGTTCGCGGTTGATTCTTCGGCGGCGGTTTCTGATTGCATTTGTCCGCCGCGTGAAGAAGCCAAAATTTCGACCGTTAAACTTGCAACCCGAACCAATGTTTCAAGGGCTTCGGCATTGACGGTTGCGCCTTCCGCACCATTATCGGCATAAAGGACGGCAACACTTCGTCCGCGGACGACCAGCGGCACGGCATACATTTGATCCGGTTGACCGAATTCGAGTTTATTCAGATAGATCGAATCATCCGAATAAGTCCCGTAGGAACTTTCAACTGCCGCTAAAGACCTGACCGATTCACCCAGAACGGTGGATGAAGCAACGGGGAAGAAAACTTCACGAACAGTATGTTCGTCAGCATGTTCGCCTTCTTTACCAAATACTCGCCAGCCGACAAGATGCTCATTTTTGATGATGAAAAATGCGCCGCGCGGTGTAAATTCCGCCGCATGATGAACCAAAGTTTTCAATATTGCCGATTGGGTCGTTTTACTGCTGATGTCATTAATGGCATCGCGGATTTCGCCAAAACTAAAAGTTGGAGCGGCAACTGTTTCGACAGCGTTTTGCTTTTCCATCTCTTCCGCTTCGGCAATTGCCGTGGCAGTAATTCGTGCGCCTTCATCACGCGAGAGACGAAGATGTTCGACGACCGATTCCGTAAAACTTGCGTCGATTTCTCTGTCGGCGGCAACGCGAGCGGAAAAACTCTGAAAAACTTCATCAAGCTGGGCTTTATGTTTTTCAAATTCGGCTTCAAATTGCTTTTGAAATTCAGATACTTCCTGCCTCATATCGGCAAGAACGTTTTTGAGATAACTCTCGAATTCAGTTCTTAAACTTTGTTCGAGTTCTTCACTATTCACTATATTTCTCCTCCGTTTATTGAAAACACAGCATTTCTGGAATGAAAAAACTGGCGGTTTGGTGTAGATTTATGAACCCTATCAAGACGAGATGCGGCATTCTCCGACTATGCCACCTTAAGATTATGAACAATTTTGTGGTTTTATGTCAAGAAATTCTTTTAATTTAAAGAAATTAAATTTGTTAGATGATTTTCGTCAAAACAATTTTAATGTTAAATCATCCTTTTTTTTTGAGAAACAAACTTTTCAGGAAATTAGATGGCAACAACCTCGATTTCAGGATCGATTTCATCCTTAATCATATTTTCAATTGCCATTAGCGTTCCCGTTAAGCTCGAAGGACAACTTCCGCAAGCGCCTTCATAACGAATCTTCAGAGTGCTGTTTTCGAGTCCGATGATTTCGAGCCAACCGCCGTCGCTTGCCAGAGATGGGCGAATTCTTTCGTCAAGCAATTCATTGATCTGCGCAATTTTCGGGTCGTCGCTCAAGACGGCAGCGATCGCGCCGCCGACCGTTTGTGCGGCACCGTTTCCATTTCCGTTTTTCGCGCCGACTGATTCCGCCGCTCGAATCGGCACGGCTAAAGTCGGTAAAATCTCGTCCCAGTCGGCTTCGTCGGTTTTTTCGACGGTCACCATTTTGTCCATATAAAAGACGGAAACGACATCGCCAACGTCAAAAATAGATTTGGCGAGCGGGTCGTTTTCTGCATCCTCAATGGATTTGAATGAATGTGAAGTGCCGTAACTGACGGGTTCTTTTAAGATAAACTTAACGGCGTTCGGATTTGGTGTTTCTTGGATATCTGCTATTTTCGGCATTTTCTTACAACCTTATAATTCAAGTCAAAATATAAAGTTTATAAATCTTTACATTTTTGTCAATATTATAA
>CADEFG010000607.1 GCA_902826505.1 uncultured Acidobacteriota bacterium | reverse complement strand
CTCGACGATAACGACGACGTCCAGAAAGTTTACGCGAACTTCGATATTGACGAATCGGAAATGGAATAATTGAGCGCGTCAAAAAAAGTTCTTGACTTATTTTTAATTATCCATAAAATAGGATGAAAGTTTTAGGCATTGACCCAGGAAGTGAAACGCTCGGTTGGGGAGTGGTCGAAGGCGAGGGATTGAAATACAACCTCGTCGATTTCGGCACGGTTAAATCCAGCCCGAAAGAGAAGTTTTCCAAACGTCTTTTGAAGGCTTATCAAGGCGTCGGTGCCGTGATCGAAAAGTTTCAGCCCGATGTGATTTCGATCGAAGAAGCGTTTTACGCCGCTAATGTCAATGTCGCGATGAAACTCGGGCAAGTCCGCGGGGCGATGCTCGTGCTCGGCGAATTAGCCGGTCTGGAAATCGCCGAATACAGTCCGCGGCTTGTTAAACAAACGGTTGTCGGCTACGGAAATGCCGAAAAACATCAAGTTCAGGAAATGGTTCGCTTGCTCCTACGTCTGCAGAAAGCTCCCGAACCGCACGATGCCGCCGACGCGCTGGCGAATGCGATCTGTCATTTTCACCACGCGGGTGTCCAGAACCGAATTAATATTGCAAAATTGAAAAAATAAATTTATATCAAAGGTTTTTACATTTATTCTTTGGGCTTTATAAATCCCAGAAACCAAAAGGAGAAATTGTATGAAAAGACCTATTTTCCTACTTTTATTATTTATTTTTCTAAACTTCAATCTCGAAGCGCAGAAAAGAAACTTCAAAAACAAGCCGCGACCGAAACCCGTCGCCGTTCAAAAATCCGATCTAAACACCGACAAAGCGATCGTCATTGACGAAAGACTCGCTGTTTTGCGAACCGCGCCAAGCCTTTTTGCCAAGCCGATTCAGCGGATGCGGCGCGGTCGCGTCGTGATGATTTCCGACACGAAGGATGCGGACGGAGTGACGTTTTACCGCGTGGTTGCGGTTCCGAATACTTCGGGCTGGGTGCAAAGAGAAGCCGTCGCGCGAAAATTCCGGCGCGGTGACGATGAGCGTCTGGCGCGCCTGATCCAAGCTTCCGATGGATTTGAACAAATCGAACGTGCGCGGATTTTTCTCGAAAGTTTTGCCGATTCGTCTTTTCGTCCGGCGATCTTACTTTTGTTCGGTGATTTGATGGAAGATATTGCGCTGAGAATGTCGGCGGAGGCGGCAAGGCGTTTGAGCCGCCGCGAAATGACGGCATCGGGCGCCCCGCTTCACAGCTTCTATTTGAACTATTCGAGCCTCGACCGGTATCAACGGCTCGGCGTCGGTTTTGTGTTTAATTCAAATACCAAGCTTTTTCATTACAACGGCGCCAGCTGGCGCGAGATCATCCAAAAATCTCCGGCGTCCAACGAATCCCGGGAAGCGCAAAGAAGGCTTGAGGCGCTGAATGAAAAACTGGAAGCCGCTCGATAAAAAATATAAACATGAAAAATTGCCGGTTGGTTTAACATTCGTGAACTATCAAACAACGCGGCTGGCGCGTTCTGAAGCGAGCGTGTAATTCGGCAAAATACGGAATCTGACCAAACCGATCGTGACTCTTTGCCCGATCTCCAGCGGAAAGGCGGTTGTTTCGGTTTTCGGACGCGTGACGATGATCGGCTGGCGGTTGGAAATATTTAATCTGACGACGACTCTTTCAAAAGCGCCGACAAAATTTACTTCTTCGACGAATCCGTCGGTCAGTTGCTGGTAGTTTTGCGTCAGGTTTTCCGGTTTGCGCAGGAAAACATCTTCGGGACGAAAGACGAGCTTGACCGATTGACCGTCGCGGACGTTTATGTCGTCCTCGATTTTAAGAAAAATATCTTCTGCTTCAAAATTTTGACCGTTGATGATGCCGAGCAGCAGATTTGCCGCGCCTAAAAAGGTGGCAACATATTCGGTTGCGGGTTTGTTGTAAACATCGAACGGCGTCCCGATCTGCTCCAATCTGCCTTGATTGAGAACGGCGATGCGATCGCCGAGTTCCAAGGCTTCTTCCTGATCGTGTGTGATAAAGATCGAGGGAACTTTGATTTCCTTGAGAAGTGCGCGAATCTCGCGCCGGAGCCGTGTTCGAATCTGTGCGTCGAGCGCGCCGAACGGTTCGTCAAACAATAAAACTTCCGGGTTGTAGGCAAGCGCGCGGGCAATCGCGACGCGCTGTTGTTGTCCGCCCGAAAGCTGCGACGGATGTTTTTTGCGATGTTCTTCAAGTCCGGTCAGTTCGATCAGCCCGTTCGTGATTTCCTTGATCTCGGTTTTCGGTTTGCCGCGCAAACGCAAGCCATAGCCGATATTTTGTTCGACAGTCATCTTTGGAAAAAGCGCGTAGGATTGAAAAATAACGCCGACCCCGCGCATCCGTGCCGGCAGATTCGTGACATCTTTGCCATGCAGGATAACGCGTCCCGAATCGGGTGTTTCGAGTCCGGCAAGGATTCTGAGAATAGTTGTTTTGCCCGAACCCGATGCGCCGAGCAAGACGATCGTTTCGCCTTCCTTGACCTCGAAATTTATATTTTCCAGCACGACCGCCGCGCCGAATTTTTTGCTGATGCCTTCGACCTTGACGGCGATCTGATTATTTTCGGTAGATTCTGTCATTTGGTTTTTGGTCTTTGGATTTTGGTCTTTGGTTTTTGTCTTTTAACTCAATCTTAATGTTAAGACAAAAGACCAAAAAACATTTTCCTACTCGGCTTCGAGCCAGTCACGCGCAAAGAATAGAACACTGAAAATCACGAACGAAAAAAGCGCGAGCACGATCGCGATCGCGTTCGCGGCTTCGACTTGTCCTTCATTAAATTTGGCGAAAATATAAAGCGGCGCGGTTTGCGTGCGTCCTGCCAGATTTCCCGAAACCAGAATCGTCGAGCCGAATTCGCCGACCGAGCGCGCAAACGTGAGCAAGGCGCCCGACAAAATCGCGCCGCGCAAACTCGGCAGCGTGATGTGCCAGAATGTCTGCCAGCGCGTCGCGCCCATTGTCGCCGACGCTTCTTCGAGCGATTGGCTCATCGTATCGAAAACGGGTTTGATAACGCCGAATGCGAGCGGAAACGTGACGAAAATATTCGCGAGAATGATCGCCGCCGCCGTGAACATGATATGAACACCGTGCGGTTCGAGATAACGTCCGAGAATCCCGTAAGGTCCCCAGAGCAAGAGCAGCGAAAATCCGGCAACGGCAGTCGGAATCGCGGTCGGCAGACTGATCGTGACGATCAATGCGTTGCGTCCCCAGAAATTGTATTTCGAGAGAACATACGCCGCGAAAAGTCCGAAAACGACGTTAAAGACGGTCGCCCAAAAACTCGTCACGATCGAAAGCTGGAGCGCAAAAACGGCTTCGGGCGCCGTCAGCGCGCGCCAGAAACTTCCCAAACCGCTG
The DNA here is from genome assembly GCA_902826505.1 of uncultured Acidobacteriota bacterium. Classification (GTDB taxonomy): domain Bacteria; phylum Acidobacteriota; class Blastocatellia; order Pyrinomonadales; family Pyrinomonadaceae; genus JAFDVJ01. The sequence goes on along the minus strand of CADEFG010000607.1, from coordinate 143 downwards.
CTCGTCCCGAAGATGAAAATCGAAGCGAGCGGCAGCAACACCAGGGGCAGCATAATCCCGACGAGCGCCGCGACGCTCAACGGTTTGATTATGTCAAATCCGCGTGTATGCCGGACATTTGAAAGATTCGCGCTCATACTTTA
>CADEFG010000606.1 GCA_902826505.1 uncultured Acidobacteriota bacterium | reverse complement strand
AATGTTCTCGATACGATTCAGCCGGCACTTCGCGACCGGATGGAGATAATTTCGCTCTCGGGCTACACCGAAGAAGAAAAGCTCGAAATCGCGCGGCGGCATCTTGTCCCGAAACAAGTTGAAGAAAACGGATTGGAAAAAGAAGATGTCAAATTCGACCGCAAAGCGCTGGCAAAAATCATTGGCGAATATACGCAGGAAGCCGGGCTGCGCCATCTCGAACGGGAGATCGGCAAAGTCTGCCGCAAGGTGGCGCGCCGCAAAGCCGAAGAGGAAGAAAAATTCGAGCCGGTCAAAGTGACGGCGAATATTGTCAAAGATTTTCTTCGTTCGCCGAAAATCTTTCCCGAAGAAGCCTTGAAAACAGACCAGATCGGGACCGTCACGGGACTCGCGTGGACGGCGGTCGGCGGCGATATTTTGTTTATCGAAGCCCTAAAAACTCGCGGCAAAGGAAAATTACAGCTGACCGGACAGCTCGGCGAAGTGATGCAGGAATCGGCGCAAGCCGCATTTTCCTATGCCAAAGCGCGGGCGGTCGAACTCGGGATCAACGAGGAAGATTTCGAAAATTTCGATATTCACGTTCACATTCCCGAAGGCGCGATTCCGAAAGATGGACCGAGTGCCGGAATTACGCTGGCAACCGCAATGGTTTCAGTGCTTTCCCAGCGTCCGGTGCGAAAGGAGGTGGCGATGACCGGCGAGATCACTTTAAGAGGCAACGTCTTGCCGATCGGCGGAGTCAAAGAGAAGATTCTCGCGGCACGACGGGCACATATCAAGACGGTCATCATTCCCGCGCCGAATAAACGCGATCTGGAAGATTTACCACAGGAAGTTTTAAACGATTTGACGTTTATATATGTTGAGAATGTGCGCGAAGTATTTCGCGAGGCTTTGCGTGAAAAAGTCGTTTCGAATGTCAAAGCCAAGGCACAAACGGCGAAGTCAAAGCAATAAGCGTTGTCGATAGTATTTGCTGTTTTGATAAGCAATGCACGTAAAAGCTAATATTTATGGGACTTTTGTGCTTTGACAACAAAGTTTTTAGTGTGTTACTTTTGAGAAGTTTTTGGCGGTCCTTTATTATAAATACCGACAATAAAGAAACTTTTCGTATTTTAGAGCGTTAGCAATTTTGACGCTGTTTGTTTTAGGTCGTTTCAGCGATTCGCCCTAACCCTGAAAAATTTATCGTAAGGAGTATAGACGAACTGATGAAAACATACCTTTTTAAGGTTTTCAGTTTTACCGCAATTTTAACTTTTATTCTTAATTCTTTCGTTTCGGCGCAAGTTACATCGAGCGTTTCGGACGGCAGAAATAATGCGACTACCCAGGAAGTTCAAAAAGCCGAGGTCGCGATCGCTAAAATCATCACCGATTCGGGAACGGCTTTTCGCGAAGGACTGAAGGCGCTTCAGGACAATCGCCGTTCGATTGCCCGTGATAAGTTCGACAAATCGGTTGAAATTTTTCTGATGTCGGGCATTAATTTAAATTCCAAAACTAACGAGAAAGCGAAAAATTGTTATAACCAGCTAATTGAAACGGTTTATCAGATAGAATTTCCGACTGATAAAAAACTGCAATCAAATATAATTTTTCTTTCAAATACCTGTAGTTGGAATATTGACAATAAATTAGCCGACGAGATCGCCAAACTCGTTTTAACCGTTCCGCCGACGCAAACAGGGACGAATAATAATTCGCTGATCGCCTCGGTCGTTCAAAATCCCAATCAATCGTCCGATTCGCCGGTCGGTTTTACCGAACAAAAATTTGAACCGTCGCCGCTCGATGAATTGTCGAAACTCGAACTGACAACCGAAGAACAGCAAGTTGAAAACAATCCGGTCGCGCAACAGCAATATCAATTAGTGCAGGTTGCCGTCGCGAACAAATCGCTCGGCTTCAGTTTCCAGGTCCATCCGATGATCCAGCAATATATTAATTATTACCAGGGACGCGGACGTTCGACGATGGAAACCGGTTTGTATCGTTCGGGAATGTTTATGCGAATGGCGCGGCGGATTTTCCGTGAAGAGGGAATTCCCGAAAATGTCGCGTGGCTCGGACAAGTTGAAAGCGCCTGGAAACCGACGGCAATGTCGTGGGCGGCGGCTTCCGGTTTATGGCAGTTTATTCCCGGCACCGGCTCGCGGTTCGGTTTACGAAAAACCGCGTATGTTGACGAACGCAACAGTTTTGAAAAAGCAACGCAGGCTTCGGCGCGTTATTTAAAATTCCTCGCCAACCGTTACGGCGGCAACTGGGAATTGGCGATGGCGGCTTATAACTGCGGCGAAGGTAATGTGGACCGCGCAATTTCACGCGCCGGCGTAGCGAATTTCTGGCTGGCATATCCGTATTTGCCGAAGGAAACGCGCAATTACGTGCCGAATATCTTGGCGACGATCCTGATTGCCAATAACCCGCAGCAATACGGTTTCGGACAAGTTCGTCCGGCGCCGCAATTGATGTATGATCAGGTTCGCGTGCCGTCTTCGACGAGTCTCGCGCTGCTCGCGCAGGCTTCGGATACGACGGTTGAATATCTGCGTTATCTGAATCCCGAATTTCGGACAAATATGACGCCGCCCGAACCTTATATCGTGCGTGTTCCGCCGGGAAAAGCGGCGGAAGTCGTCGCGATTTTCAAACGCTTGCCGAATAATAACAAAGTTATTAACACGGCGTCCGTCCAAAAAACTCTGACGGGTGAAACGTGGCAGAATATTTCAAATAAGACGGGAATTCCGGTTGCCGAACTGATGGCGGCGAATCCCGGAATGACGGTGCCGAGCGGGAAAGTGCTGATTCCGAACGGCAATAATGTCTCGCGTCCGACCTATCAGCGTCCGACCAATCAACCGACCACGGTCGCGACCACGGGCGGCGTGCGGGTGGTCAAAGCGGTTTCGGGCGATACGGTCGCCAAGCTCGCGCTGCGCTACGGTGCGAACGCGGTCGAAGTCGCGAATCTCAATGGCATGACTTCGGTTAATGTCGCGCTTTCATCGGGTCGCGAAGTGAAAATTCCGGTCAGATAATTCGTTTTTTAGGTTAAGAGTAAAAAGCGGACGGCTAAATGGCAAGCGTCCGCTTTTTTTATTGGATCGCGAAAAGAAGCGGGCGGCTCGGACTCGCGTCCGCCGCAAAAGGCGCGATTTGCAGATTTAATAAATAATTGCCGTCAGCAATTTCGTTCGGAACATAGATCAGTTCGGTGATCGTGTGGTGGATCAGGCTTTCCGCCGAAAGCTCAAACACGCCTTGTTCAATTTTCCAGAAAACGCGATGATTCGAGAGTTTCCCGCGATCGAAAATGCGGTCGATCGAAGGCAGATCGACAAGCAGATGCCGGACGCCGATTTCGGTGATAAATTCCATTGCTTCGGTCGTGAAAAACGGCGGAATTTCTTCGAGATAAATGCGCGTCAGTTTGCTTTGATCGTTTGGCAGCGTCCGAATTATCAAACCGTCCGATTTTGGATTTTCTAATTTTCTGAGCGCCTTTTCAATCGCTTTTTGCGTGATCAACAAATCATCGTTATTCAATTCGACGGCGTAAGTTTC
>CADEFG010000605.1 GCA_902826505.1 uncultured Acidobacteriota bacterium | reverse complement strand
GATTTCCGCGCCCGGTTTTAAATCTTCCCAGATCCAATCGGCTTTGATAGCAAAAGGCATCGTCATCGGCTGCATATAACCTTTTACTTCGTCGTGCTCAATGGTTGCCGTCTTTTTCGCCCTGTCAACGGCGATCACTTTGCCTTTCAACGTATAGCGTCTCGCTTCTGCCGACGTGTTTGGCGGCGGCTCGGCTTTTTTACACGCCGAAAATACACAAATTATCAGTAAAATAAACAAAAATGCTCTATTCATAAATCAAAACTCTATTTTAAGAGGAATTTACAAAAAATAACAACGCGTTAGCGAATGCAAAAAGCCGCTATCCGGTTTAATCGATCCGCCACGCCGAAAAATCATGACGCAAGATCGAAAAAACATGACGCAACGTGAAAAAAACAACACACAATGTCAAAAAATCATGACGCAACGTCATTTAAACGCGACTCAGCGGGAAAAAAACACGACGCAACGGCTTTTGACGACGACACAACGCGAAAAAACACGATTTATCGTCAGTAAAACATCACGCAACGCCGAAAAAACACGACGCATCGGCGTTTGCTGCGCCAAATCTATTTCGATTTCAGATTTTCGTCGTAAAAAATCTGGTAAACGCGGTAATTTGCCATTACTTTGTAGGCGTAATCCTTCGATTGCGAAAAGACGATCTCGGGCACGTAGCGGTCGGCGAGATCCGATTTTGAACGCAAGAGCCAGCGTTTGACATTGTCTTCGCCGCCGTTGTAGCTTGCCGCGACCGCCGCGTGCCGGTTCGGAAATTGTTTGAAAAGATTCGCCAGATACTGCGAACCGAAAAGAATCGCGGTCGGCGGATTGTAAAGCTCGTCCTGGCGGAAATTCTGTTTTTTTAGTTCGCCGGCGATTTGATTCGAGGTCGTCGAGATAAACTGCATCAGCCCGCGCGCCGCCGCGACGGATTTGACATCGGCGCGGTAACGCGATTCCTGCCGCATGATCGCTAAGATAAAACGCGGGTCAACCGAGCGTTCGGGCGCGTATTTTATCAATGAATCGGCATACGGCGCCGGGTATAAAAGTTCGGCTTGGTCGCGCGGAATCAATTCGATCTGAAAATCTGCCGGGACGTTTTTCCAGAGCGGTTCGATAAAACCGGTTGCCCGGTGTGCCATCTCGCCGCGTTTGTAGAAAACCGCCAAAGTGTAGTTTAAATCTTCGGATTTTGGATTTTGGATTTTGGATTTCGGATTGTTCGGATCAGCGGTTTCCGAAGTGTTCCGACTGCTGACTGCTGACTGCTGGCTTTTTTCAAGTTCCGGCGTGCCCTCATCGTATAAACCCAAAAATAACAATTCGTCCGCTAAATTTTGATGATGATTGCCCGAAGCTTCGCGTTTTTCCAATAAAACTTCCCGGCGTCCGAATTCCAATAATTTGAAATTCGGAACTTTTTGATAATCGGGCAGGGTCGTATAGGACTTTTTGACGATCTCGAGCATTTTCGTCTGCCCGTCGAGATAAACATTCAAGCGCAAAACGTCCTGCGCGGCTTTGCGCTGGGCTTCGGCGTTGCGTCCTTCGATATTTTTTGTCAGCTCCTCGATCTTTCGTTTGATCAGCGGTTCGGCGCTCGCGTTACTCGCAAGCAGCTTGAGCCGTTCGGTCGCGCGCCAGCCGTAATATTCGCTGCGCCCGTCGGGAATCGAAAGATAAACGTCGATCGCTTCCTGAAATCGCTGGAGATTTTCAAGCGCGAAGGCTTTCAAAAAAACAATTTCCGCTTTATTGGTTCCGCCCGGCACGCGCGTCCCGCCGAGATCGGCGAAAGTCAAAAGTTTTTCCGTTTCGGTGAGCGCCGTCTGCCAGTCGTTCTGCGCGAGATGAATCCGCAATTGGGCAAAGAGCGCGATCGCTTCGGGCAATTTTCCGCGAAAGACTTCCTGTGTTTTTGCCGTCCATTTGAGCGCGTCCGATTCTTCGCCGGTATCGCGCAAAACATCGACGATATTTAAATAAGCACGTTCGAGATTATCGGCATCCGCGTATTTTTCGATAAATTTTTGATAACGCGTCACGGCTTCTCGCGGTTTGTTGACCCGCGAATAGGCGGAAGCCGCCTGGCTCAGCGCGTCCCTCGCGATCGGATGATCGGAGAATTGTTCCTGAACGCGCTCGAACCAGTTGATCGCTTCGACGTAATTTGCTTCCTGCGCGTATCCGCGACCGATTTGATAAAGCGCGTGCGGCGCATTTTCGCTCTGCGGATAATTTTTGACGATCGCCTGATAATGAAGCCGCGCGTCCGCGAAATCGCGGTTGAATTGATAGATCGCCGCCCGCCGCAGATGTTCGAAATCCGCCAGATTCGGTGCCGCTTTACCGAAATTTTCGCCCGTCTCGAGCCGGTCTAAACCCTTCGCGCCGGCGAGCGCAAAATCATCGGGCTGCGCCGGATTCGGCAGATTATTGGTTAATTTTGTAAAGCCTTCGCGCGCCTCCGCCGTTTTTCCGCTTTGCAAGAATGCTTCGGCGAGAAAGACGAGATTTTCCCGAAATCGCGGATTTTTCTCGATCGGCGTTTGACCGCTCGCTGACCGCTGACCGCTGATCGCGGACTGCTGAGCGCTGAAAAAACGAATCGCCGTTTCGTAATTCTTGCTTTCGAAATAGCTTCGCGCGAGCCGCGTTTGAACCGCTTCGATCAATAAGCTTTCAGGCGCAAATGAACCGATTTCCTGCAAAAAAGTGCGTTCGAGCAAAAGATTTCCGCTCGAACGCGAAATCAGCGCGAGATGCCAGAGCGCGTATTCGCTGAGTACCGAGCTGCGACCCGCGACCGCCTGATAATTTGCCATCGCGACGGCAAAATCGCCTTTTTTCTCGGCAATTCGCGCCAGCAGATAATCGTAGTTATTGAGTTCAAAAATCTTTTTATCGGTTCTTTTGAGATTTTCAAGCTCGCCGATTGCGGTTTGATAATCGCGGTTTTCGACGAGTTGAAGAATCTTTTGATGAGTTTCCGTTGGCGTTTGGGCAAAAAGATTAACGGAAAGTAGTGTGGCGACAAACAATAAAAATGCGTTTGAAAGTTTCATCAAACGCATTTTAGCTTGATTCGCGCGAAAGAAAAAGAGAAGCGATATTGTTGTATTGGATATCGGTATAGTGAGCGGTATCGCACACTTTGTTCGTCGGAAATCTCAATGTTCAACCGACTCGCTACCGCTCGCGATACTGATTGTTTTGGCTTGGAAAGTTAAGGAATTCCGACGATGCTTCCCCGGACATTAAGCGAAGTGACGGGAATATCGCCCGCCATTCCATAATTGAAAACATAAGTATTGCCCGAAATGGTTTCTTTGACATACCACACGCCGTCGCGGAAAACTCCGAGATCGGTCAAACCGTCGCCGTTGTAGTCCGCCGGCACCGGAATATCGGTGCTGAGTCCGAATTGAAATGTGTAAACTTCGCGTGTCGCGCTGTCTTCGATCAGCCAGGTTCCGTGGCGGTAAATCGCAAAATCCGCTTTTTCGTCGCCCGTGTAATCAGCCGGCGCGAGCAGATCGTAGCCGGCTTGCCCGAAACGCGAAGTTTTCC
>CADEFG010000604.1 GCA_902826505.1 uncultured Acidobacteriota bacterium | reverse complement strand
CGAACGCCGTTCGACGTGGATCGATCTGATCTGCAACGATTCGCACGGTTTTGAAAAATACTATGCCGCCGCCGAAGAGGTGATCAAGGAAACGGGCGCGCGTCCGCATCTCGGAAAATATTGCCAGAGTTTGGATAAAGCACATTTAAGCCGCGTTCACGGCGCGAATTTTGACAGATTTTTAGAACTTATGCACGAACATGACCCGGAAGATAAATTTGCCAACGATTTTACGCGGAGATTGTTCAGAGATTAAAATGACAAGATGACGAAATCATTGATCGCCGCCGGTTTTCTCCTTTTTTTTAATTTTCCGCTGATTGCCCAAAACTGTCTTGAAAATTCCAAGATCGTTCCGCCGGTTTTGTCGGAAAATGCGCGGAAAACCTATGAAACAAAACTCGCCGAAGCGCGGAACGATTTTGAAAAAAAGCCGAACGACGCGGATGCGCTGATCTGGCTCGGGCGGCGCACGGCATATCCCGGAAATTACCGGGAAGCGATCGGCATTTTTACGACCGGGATCGAAAAATTTCCGAAAGACGCGCGGTTTTACCGGCATCGCGGGCATCGCTTCATCACGATCCGCTGTTTTGACGAAGCGATCAGCGATTTTTCGGCGGCGGCAAAACTCGTCAAAGGCAAACCGGACGAGGTCGAACCCGACGGGCTGCCGAATGAGCGAAACATTCCGACCTCGACCCTGCAAACAAATATTTTCTATCATCTCGGCTTGGCTTATTATCTGAAAGGCGATTTCAAAAATGCGCTGAAGGCTTATCGAAATTGCGAAAGGCTTGCGCGCAATGCCGATATGCTCGTTGCCACAAAACACTGGCTTTATATGACGCTGCGGCGGATGAATAAAACAAAGGAAGCCGCCGCAGCGGTTGCCGAGGTCAGGGACGGTCTCGACATTATCGAATCGGGCGATTACGAAAAACTCGTCCGCCTTTATCAGGGAAAACTGAAAGCCGAAGATTTATTAAGTGAACTCGGCGCGGATACGAATAATTTAGGCAATGTTTCGCTCGGCTATGGTTTGGGAAATTGGTATTTTTACAACGGCGAAAAAGAAAAAGCCGCCGAAGTTTTTCGCCGGATCACGGGCGGAAATCAATGGGCGAGCTTCGGTTTTATTGCGGCGGAAGCGGAATTAAACCGGCGCTGAAAAATACCAATGAGCATTCAAAATACGCTGGTCAAAGCCTTTCTGCGTTTGACTCGTTATAAAAAAAGACAGGAACGCCTGAGTTTTGCGGAAAGGCAAGCGGAAAATATGCCGCAACCGCCCGCCGACATTACTGCTCGATTCGGGTTGGAAACGGTCGCGGTTGACGGTGCGAAAGCGGTTTGGCTCGGTAAGGAAAATTCCGCCGCCGGCGTGCTGGTTTATCTGCACGGCGGAAGCTACAATGCGGGCGCGTTCAAAAAGCAGTGGCAGTATCTGGCGGATATGTGCGAACGAACCCGAATGGCGGCGCTTCTGATCGATTACAAACTCGCGCCGCAAAATCCTTTTCCCGCCGCGCTGGATGATGTTTTGGACATTCTGGAAACGCTCGCGGCAATCGGCGATCTACCCGACAAATGGTTTTTGCTCGGTGATTCGGCGGGCGCCGGTCTCGCGGCGGCGGTTTGTTATGAATTGCGCGATGCCGAAATTTCCCTGCCGAAAAAAATGATCCTGATGGCGGGCTGGTTTGATCTGACGCTGGAAAGTCCCGAAATCCGGCAGTTTCCCGAAATTGATCCGATGCTTTCGTTTGCGCGGATGAACGACGCGGCGAAAGTTTATACCGGACAAGAAGACGCGAAAAATCCGCTGATTTCGCCGCTGTTCGGCAACGTCGCGGGTTTACCGCCGACGCTTATGCAGTGCGGCTCGGCGGATTTGCTCGTCTGGGAAAACCGCAGGTTTTATCAAAAATGCCGGGACGCGGGCGTTGCTGTCCGCTATGAAGAATATCCCGGGCTTTTCCACGATTTTATGATGGTCGCCTTTTTGCCAGAAGCAAAAAAGGCTCGTCAATCGCAGACGGAATTTTTGCTGTCGTAAATTGCGGATGAAGGGGGAAATTGCCCGCGAAAGGACGCGATTTATCCGAATAAAAGAATGTTTGGAGAGTTATTCGCGCTCTTTCGAGCCCTTTCGCGGGCAAAAATAAATCGTATAATAACCTATTGTTTCATCTTTCTAAAAGAGAAAATATCAAAATGGAAAAACAAACTTTGAAAATCGCGCTCGCGCAGTTTGCGCCGGTCTGGATGAATCGTCAAAAGACGCTTGAAAAAGCATTGAAATACGCCGCCGACGCGGCAGATCAAGGTTGCGAATTGGTCGTGCTCGGCGGCGAAGCGGGTGTTCCGGGTTATCCTTACTGGCTCGAATTAACGGACGGCGCACGGTTTAATTCGCCGGTTCAGAAAGAACTATTCGCCGAATATTCAAATCAAGCCGTCGAGATCGAACGCGGCGATCTGCAGATTGCCTGCGATCTGGCGCGGGAAAGAAAGATTGCGATTTATCTCGGCATTGTCGAAAAGCCTGTCGAGCGCGGCGAAAGTCTCTACGCGGCACTCGTTTTTATTGACCAAAACGGCGAAATAAGATCGGTTCAGCGCAAGCTCGTCCCGACCTACGAGGAACGGCTCGTCTGGGCGCACGGCGACGGCAACGGTTTACGCGTTCACAGCTTGAACGCTTTTACGGTCGGCGGTTTGAACTGCTGGGAAAACTGGAATCCGCTCGCCCGCGCCGCGCTCTACGGGCAGGGCGAAGATTTTCACATCTGCGTTTTTCCGGGCGGAATTCACAACACGCAGGATATTACGCGCTTTATCGCCAAAGAATCGCGCTCGTTCGTCGCCTCGGTCTGCTGCGTCATGCGCCGCGAAGATTTTCCGTCCGAGACGCCGCATCTCGACAAAATTTTAGAAACCGCGCCCGCAATTCTTTCGAGCGGCGGAACCTGTCTCGCGGCGCCCGACGGCGAATGGCTGATCGCTCCATTAGAAACAGAAGAAAAGCTCGTCGTCGCCGAAATAAATCACCAACGAGTGCGCGAAGAACGCCAAAATTTAGATATTGTCGGACACTATTCGCGCCCCGATGTTCTGCAATTAAAAGTTAGTCGGGAACGGCAGAATATTTTGAAAATCGAAGATTAAAAAGCAAAAAAACGAGAATCTTAAAGCAAAGAATTTTCCCACCTTTCGCCTCTTTTGATTTTGAGGCTGTCGATCTTCCATCCGTCGGTTTTTTTTAGTAAAACGAACTTATATAGTGATTTTCAAAAAAATGGTCGCTTTTGGCAATGATCTCGATCCGGTTGTTTCTTACCTGATCGGTTTCCAGAATAGTTTCGGCGCAAATGCCCGAATATTTCGTCGGCTTGCCGTAGGAAAAGGGATGACCGCCGAATTTTCTTTCCTTTCTTGTGCAGAATTTTTCAAGGATTTTGTAAAAAGTTTGGTTCAACAAATCTCTTGTTAATCCTTCAACGAAATTTTTCTTTTCTTCGGAAACAAATTGCTGAAGCTCAATGCGGGAAAGGATATACATTTTCGCTTCCCAATCATTCA
>CADEFG010000603.1 GCA_902826505.1 uncultured Acidobacteriota bacterium | reverse complement strand
GTCTCCCGGCGACCCCGGAATAACAATTTTTGAACTCAGATTGATAAAGTCCGTCGGGACGCTCGCGCCCGGTTGCAACACCTTGATAATTCCGGTTTGCTGAACGATAAAAAGCCGCCGGCTTCCGTCGTCCGCATTTCTGACCAAAACCGGACGGCTGACGACACCGACCGGCATAAACGTCTGAAAACGCGGCGTATACGGCGCAGGCACGCCTTGCGCAAACATACTGATCGTTAGAGCAAATAAAAACAAACCTGCCCAGAGTCCTAATTTCTTCATTTCTTTTTCTCCAAAGTAATTTTTCTAACGGGGGATTTTTCCTTTTCCGAGTTGTCTTAGATCATCACCGGCATTATCGACATCGCGGCTTCGCGAACATCTGCCGACCCGAAGCTTGCCGTTTTCATCGGCGGTCGCATAGATCAAATATTTTTCGCCTTCCTTAAAGAAAGCCTGGTAGCGCGACGTTTCATAAACATCGATTTCGATACTTTTTGCGTCCTTGCCTTTCCAGTATTTTTCGACTTTAAAATCAAATGTTTTCGTGTCGCCGTTTTTCTCTTCGCTGACGACTTCGCCGACGAACACGGCTTTTGACTGCTGATAAGCCGATTGAAATGTGGCAATCGCGCATTTTGAACTTAAACTCACCGAACCCGCACTTTCCGTCGTTCGAAAATTGGACGAAAAAATGATACAAATGGCTGAAAAAACAACCGCAAAAGCAACAATAAATCTGATTTTCATTTCTTTTTCCTGCCGGAAACGGCTCACTTAAAGATTATTTAAATTGTAACGATTCGGTGAAGATAAAAGCAAGACGTTTATTCAATCAATTTCTTTTTCGAAATTTTTTTTGGGCAAATCTCAAAAACGAACAATGACCCGCCCTAAATTTTGCGCAAAACGCTTTAAAACATTCTACTGCTTATTTTATAAACGATAGCGAACTTTTTTGCGCTTTAATTCGGCATCTTCGTTCTCAAAATTCTGAAGGCGCAGTGTCACATCCGCCGTCATTCGCAGATTCGCTCGCTCGCCGCGCTTCAAATGAAAATAGCCGGCTGCCGCAATCATCGCCGCATTGTCGGTCGAAAGATGTTTCGAGGGAAAATAGACGGGCAAATTCATTTTCGCGCCAAAGTTCTCCGCCGCCTCGCGCAGTGCGCCGTTGCACGCGACGCCGCCCGCGACGATCAAAGTTTTCGGCTCTAATTCAACTGCGAGCTTTTCGACATTGATCAGCAAACTTTTGACGACCGTCGCCTGAAAGCTCGCCGCAATGTCTTTGATTTCCTGCGAAACGGTTTCATTTTCCTTGACCGGTTCAACGGAATTTTCACGAAGATAACGCGAGACGGCAGTTTTTAAACCGCTGAAACTGAAATCCGGACGTCCGTCGGAAATCTTCGCGATCGGAAATTTTATTTTATGTTTATCGCCTTCCCGCGCAAGTTTTTCGATCACCGGTCCGCCCGGATAGCTAAGCCCGAGCATTTTCCCGACCTTGTCAAACGCCTCGCCCGCCGCGTCGTCGCGCGTCCGCGAAACGATCTTGTATTTGCCTTCTTCGGGAATGTAAAAAAGATTCGTGTGTCCGCCCGAAACGATCAGTGCGAGCGCCGGATACTCGACGGGCGGATTTTCAAAAACGATCGAATAAACATGTCCTTCGATGTGATTGACGCCGATAAACGGAATATCCAAGCCCCACGCCAAAGCCTTTGCATAACTGACGCCGACGAGCAGCGAACCGATCAGACCGGGACCTTGCGTGACGGCAACCGCGTCCAAAGCGTCGAATTCAATGCCCGCTTTCGTCATCGCTTCATTGACGACCGGTTCGATCTTTTCGAGATGCTCGCGCGCCGCAAGTTCGGGAAAAACTCCGCCGTAAGGTTTATGAAGCTCGATCTGCGACGAGATGACCGACGACAAAATTTCTCTGCCGTCCGCGACGACCGCCGCCGCCGTTTCATCGCACGAACTTTCGATACCGAGAACCAACATTTCTAAATTGTATTATAAAAAAGAAAAATCGCGTTCCCTCGTGGATTAGAAAACGCGACGCTGGGGTGAAAATTGTAAATTAAACTATCGTCTTTGCTGTTCGATCTGCGAAGGAGATTTCACATCCCCATTGGCGACCGACCCGATGAAACCGCCCAAAAATAAAATCGCCGCGATAAGCAAAAAAGCCCCAACGCTCAATAAAGCCCATATCACGCCGCGATATGATTTTGCTGTATCTTCCCTGACCACTCTTTGTTCGCCGTCAATTGTAATAACATCTTTTGCCATATTTTTTCTCCTCATTAAAACCTGTTTCGATATTCTGATTATCTAACTTCGCAAAGCCTGTGCCAGAGAGCGAAATGCTGTCAAAGTCAATGTTTATCGAATATAAAAAATAAACGGCAGATTCACGTATCGTAATAAAACAATTTTTTTTGAACTATTTTGATACAGTTTAATGCCGCCGGTTTAAAAAGAATCCGTAAAACTTCGGGAATTTGTAAAAATCGCTTAATTTTTTATTTTCTAAATTTACGCCAAATCAATTGATTTTCGTAATTTTTTATTGTAGAAATCTGGCTGGTTGCGTATAATCCAACAAGCGTACATAACGCTTTTCCTATCTATAAGAAAACACTGGAGAAAAATTTAATGAATTTTCAAGGCAAGTTATTGAAAACTGCGCTGCTCGGCATCGCATTTATTTTTTTGAGTTTTACGGCGGTAAATGCTCAATCCTCGGATGAATTTTCGTTTAAGGTAACCAACAATACCGATACCACGATCAAGAAACTTCTGGTTGCCGAAGCCGGAAAAAAATACAATTATTTTGACATCGGCAAAGGCATTGCGCCGGGAAAAACGGTTTTGCTTGTCTGGGATAAATCAACCAACAACCAAGCTTGCGTCCAATATTTCAAGGCTGTCTATGCCGACGGCAGCGAATCGGAACCCGCCAAATTCGATTTTTGTGAAGACGAGCTCGAATTGGTTTTTGACAATTAACCATCAAATTAAAATAAACAAAAGCGGACAGTGAAATTTCTTTCACTGTCCGCTTTTTGTTTTGACGATGTGTTAATCGGCATTCCAGATCTGCAAAACCTCCCAATTCTCGCGCGTTAATTCGACGCCTTGAGGAAAATGCGCGAGCGCTTCGACGCGCAGCCGCGCGGCTTGCGTTTCCAGATATTCGTTTAAAGCCTTTTGATCGCGGGCTTCGTATTGAATCCGAAAACGATTTTCGCCCGCCCGCGTCAATTTCGCGCCGCTGAAATAGTTTGTCGCCAGCAGATCGGGAATATGCTGTTCGCGCACATAGTTTTCGTATTCTTCGGTTAAATCGGCGCGCACCGTCGCGGTTATTTCGTAAATTACCATTTTAATCAAATAAAGAATCATTTTTGACAACAGACAGACACGGATTTTTTACAAAAAATCCGTGTCTGTCTGTTGTCGAAGATATTATTGGCTTGGCACAAAAAGTCGGCGTTCGGTAATCGGGAACCAAAAATCGGAAATCGTATAAAACCTTAAATCTTTAAGTGAACCGAACATTCTGCTTGACGAT